>CAYHSN010000341.1:0-1965 GCA_964359235.1 uncultured Vicinamibacterales bacterium
CCCCCCCCCCCGGGGGGCGGCGCGGCGGGGGGGCGCGACGAGGCTCACGCGCGGAGCAAAGGCGGGACGCTGCGGCCCTTCCTCCAGCAGTTGGAACCGGTAGTTGATGAGCGCGTCGCCGAATCCGGACTGGGACTCCGCGCTCTGGACGAGCACGGTGTACGAGAACTGGTGACGCTGCGATCCCACGGGCCACTCCTGTGTGAAGGCGAATGCCCACTCATCGTCGCGGCGGATGAACCCCAAGATGTTCTGGAAGATGCCGGCCTCCTGATTGAAGGCCTCCTCGACCAGGAACGAGTTGTCGAGGATCTCGAACGGGCGGCTCGACGATAACGATGCAGGCGCCGGCTGAGCGGCGACGCCAAGGGCCGTCAGCAGGACCGCCAGCATCGCCCCCAGGGTCTGCACGAGCAGCTTCGACGCTGCGCGCGCGCCGAGCGTGACGCGCCGATTGCTCTCGCTCCTGACGAGCACGCTGTCGGCGGCCGCGTCCCGTGTCTCGATTTCGATGACGCGGCCGGGTTTCAGGTCGTGCTGCTCGATGAAGCGGAGAAACTCGGCGTCCTGATCGACGACACGGCTGACACGCAGCGGCGTTCCGAGCGGACAGGTCAGCAGGCTGTGAGCCTCGCGCGCCGCGACCGTGCCGTCGGCGTCGGGAATCGGGTCGCCGTGCGGATCGACGTGCGGGTAGCCGAGCATCTCGTCGATGCGCGTGATCAGACGATCCGATACCGCGTGCTCGAGCTGCTCGGCCTCGTCGTGGACCTCGGCCCAGCTCATGCCCATCACCTGCACGAGAAAGAGCTCGATCAGCCGGTGCCGCCGCAGCACGAGCGCCGCCAGCTTCTCGCCGGCGGCGGTGAGACGCACGCCGCTGTACGGCTCCCAGCGCGCGAGTCCCGAGTCGGCCAGCGCCTTGACCATCGCCGTCGCGGTGCCCGGCACCACGCCGAGCGCGGCGGACAACTGGCCCATCGGCACGAGATCGCCGGCGTCCCCGCGGACTTGCTGCGCCACGTAGATCGCCTTGAGGTAGTTCTCGACGGTCTGAGAAGCCACGGTGCACCTTGTTGAGGCGGCTTGACTTTTGGAAGACACAATTATATATTTTGAGCTATCAAAAATCAACCTGGCGGGGTACGGGTGCAGCTTCGACTCACACGACGGGGCTTGTTGCGGCTTGCCGGACTCGGATCGCTCGGCGGGGTGGCGCTGTTCGGTGGGCGCCGCACCACCGCCCAGTCGCCCGCTCACGGCGGGCACGCGACGCGCGGCGGCCACCTGATGGGTGCCGTCGGGCGCGTGTCCACCGAGGCGTTCGATCCGACGACGTTTCTCCGGAGCTGGAACTTTTCACATCTCGCGCCTGAGGAACGCGCGCGGTTCTACCGCGAGACGAAGCGGCCCGACGGCACGCTGCTTCGCGAGTACGAGATCTTCGCGGTCGATCGCGAGATCGAGATCGCGCCCGGCGTGTTCTTTCCGGCGTGGACCTACAACGGTCAGGTGCCGGGCCCCACGCTTCGCGCGACGCAGGGTGATCGCATCCGCGTGACGTTCGTCAACATGGGCACGCATCCGCACACCATCCACTTTCACGGCTGGCACCCGCCGGAGATGGACGGGTCGCTGCCGGACCAGCAGGTGCAACCGGGTGATCGGTTTGTCTACGAGTTCGACGCCGAGCCGTTCGGCCTGCACCTCTACCACTGTCACGCGGTTCCGCTGAAGCGGCACATCCACAAGGGTCTCTACGGTGTGTTCATCATCGACCCGCCGGGCGGGCGCGCGGCGGCCGACGAGCTGGTCATGGTGATGAACGGCTTCGACACGAACTTCGACGCCGACAACGAGGTGTACGCGGTCAACACCGTGGCGCACCATCACATGAACGAGCCGATTCGCGTCAAGGTCGGCGAGCTGGTGCGCATCTACCTCGTGAACGTGACCGAGTTCGAC
>CAYHSN010000341.1:2065-4291 GCA_964359235.1 uncultured Vicinamibacterales bacterium
GGGCTGGATGGGCCTGTTCAGGGCCGAAGGCGCGCGCCGTGAGACCTGACGCCGGGGCCGCCGTGGCGGGTGAAAGCCGCCGCCGGGCGGCGCTGTGGATCGCCGCGGCGCTGCCGCTGGCGCTACTCGGCGTTCTGCTCGCCTTCGTCGTGTGGTCCGGGCCCGCCAACGCCGTGCGCGGCGAGGACTATCCGCCGGTCGAGCGGCTCGCCTTCCAGCGGGTCGCGCTCGGACCCGAGGGCATCACGGCGACCGTGCTGAACGACGGGCCGGATCCGGTGACGATCGCGCAGGTGATGGTGGACGAAGCGTACTGGTCGTTCGAGGTGAAGCCGGACCGCGCCCTGCCGCACCTCGGTCGCGCCACGCTCACGATTCCATACCCCTGGGTGCACGGTGAGGCCCACGCGCTGCGTCTCGTCACGTCGACCGGCGTCACCTTCGATCACGAGATCGCCGTGGCCGTGACCACGCCGCGCCCCGACGGACGCTTCCTCGCGGCCTTCACGCTCATCGGCGTCTACGTGGGCGTGCTGCCGGTGGCGATCGGGCTGTTGTGGTTTCCGATGATCTCGCGCCTTGGCCACCGCGGGCTCGACTTCCTGCTGGCCCTGACGATCGGCCTGCTGCTGTTCCTGCTCGTCGAGACGACGCACGAAGGCCTGGACGCCGCCGGCGCGGTGCCCGATTCCTTTCAGGGCGTCGCGTTGTTCCTGTTCGGGGCGATCGCCGCGTACCTCGGCCTCGAGGCCTTCGGCGTGTGGTTGCGCGCACGCCGGGCGCGCGCACCGGAGGACGCGCGCGGTCCGGGATGGATCCTGGCGCTCCTCGTCGCGGTGGGCATCGGCCTGCACAACTTCGCCGAGGGCCTCGCCATCGGCGCGGCGTTCGCGCTGGGCGAGGCGGCGCTCGGCGGCCTGCTCATCATCGGCTTCGCGCTTCACAACACGACCGAAGGGCTCGCCATCGTCGCGCCGCTCGCGCGAGAGCGGGTGCGGGTCGGCGACCTCGTCCGGCTCGGTCTCGTGGGCGGCGCGCCGACCATCGCCGGCGCGTGGGCCGGGGGCCTGGCGTACTCGCCGGTCGTGTCGGTGCTCTTTCTGGCGATCGGCGCCGGCGCCATCGCGCAGGTGGTGCAGCAGATCGCGCGCCAGATGGCCGGGGATCGGCCGCTCGCCCGGCAGGTCATCGACATGCCGGTCCTCGGCGGATTGTGCGCAGGGTTCCTGGTCATGTACCTGACCGGCATGCTGGTGGGGTAGGGTATGCACCTCACGACCGGACGTTCGCTGCGCAATGACGATCCGGGCATGACCCACGACTTCACCATTGCCGCCTGGGGCGTCGCGACGCGGGCGCTCACCGGGAGCGGCGTGACCGACGTCGGCTTCACCGTGCCGCGCGAGTCCGGGAGCTACCCGTACCGGTGCACCCCGCACCCGCAGATGATGCGCGGCCTCGTCATCGTCGAGCCGTGACCCTGCGCGCCGCGCTCGCCACACCCGCCTCCAAGCGCCGCTACGTCCGCTGGCTGTTCGACACGATCGCCGATCGCTACGACCTCATCACGGCCGTGCTGTCGTACGGCCAGGATCGACGCTGGAAGCGGCGGCTCGCAGCGATGGCGCGGATCGCGCCCGGCGCGCGCGCGCTCGATCTGGCCTGCGGCACCGGCGACATCGCGTTCGAGCTGGCGTGCCGCGGCGCCGATGTCGTCGGCCTCGACATCACGCCGCGCATGATCGAGCTGGCGCGCGCGAAGCGCGCGGAGGCGTCCGGCCTCCCCCGCGCGCCGCGCTTCCTCGTGGGCGACATGATGGCGCTCCCGTTTCCGGACCAGTCGTTCGATGTCGTGACGACGGGGTACGGCGTGCGCAACGTCCCGGTCCTCGAGACCGCGCTCGTGGAGATCCGGCGCGTGCTCAGACCGGGCGGCCGGTTCTTGTCGCTCGACTTCAACCGGCCCGGGCACCCGATCGTTCGCGCCATCTACCTCGCGTACCTCACCCTCGTCGGGAGCGTCCTCGGGCTCGTGCTGCACGGACGGTCCGACACGTACCGCTACATTCCCGCGACCATCAGGCGCTATCCGGGCGCTGCGGGCGTCGCGCGCCTGCTGCGCGATCTGAGGTTCGACGCTGTCACCCACGTGACGGTGCTCGGCGGCCTGATGGCGATCAACACCGCCACGCGGCCCTCCGAGCGGCGACCGTAGTAGCATGAACG
>CAYHSN010000342.1:0-4289 GCA_964359235.1 uncultured Vicinamibacterales bacterium
CCTCGTCACTTGTCGGTTTGAGGCGAAGCTTCGTTACTCAGGAGAACGATGTGATCGAGCGCATTCTCGACTTCAGCATCAAGTGGCGGATGCTGGCGGTGGTGCTGGGGCTGGCGCTGGTCGGCGCCGGCGTGTATTCCGCCGCGCGGCTGCCGATCGACGCCGTCCCCGACATCACCAGCAACCAGGTCCAGATCAACACCGTCGCCCCGGCGTTCGCGCCACTCGAAATGGAGAAGTACGTGACCTTCCCGATCGAGGTGGCGATGAGCAGTCTGCCGCGCAAGGAGGAGATCCGGTCGATCTCCCAGTTCGGCCTCTCGCAGGTCACCGTGACCTTCGAGGACGGGGTCGACATCTACTGGGCGCGGCAACTGGCGCTGGAACGCCTGCTCGAGGCCCAGCGCGAGCTGCCGCCGGGGATCGCGCCCGAGCTGGCGCCGATCAGCACGGGGCTGGGTGAGATCTACCAGTTCACGGTCGAGCGTGAGCCGGCGCCGGGCCAGTCAGTCGCGAAGGCGGGCCTCCCCGGGGGCGCGTCAGACCCACCGCCCGCCTCGAGCTCACCCGCGACGACAGAGCTGATGGATCTGCGGACGATCCTGGACTGGGTGATCAAGCCGCAACTGCGCACCGTGCCCGGCGTGATCGAGGTCAACAGCTTCGGCGGCCTCGAGAAACAGTACGAGGTGCTCGTCGATCCGGGAAAACTGGTGGCCTACGGCCTGACGCTGCGCCAGGTGATTGAGGCGCTGGCGCGCAACAACAGCAACGCCGGCGGCGCCTATCTCGAGCGCGGAGGCGAGCAGCAGTTGCTTCGCGGCGTCGGCCTGATCCAATCGGTGGCCGACATCGAGCGCATCGTCGTGGCTTCGCACGCGGGCACGCCCGTGCACGTGCGCGACGTCGCGCGCGTGGGCGTCGGCGCACAGGTCCGCCAGGGCGCGGCGACCCGCGACGCGAGAGGTGAAGCCGTGATGGGGATCGCGATGCTGCTCAAGGGTGAGAACAGCCGCACGGTGACCCAGCGGGTCAGGGAGCGGCTCGCCTACATCCAGAAGTCGCTGCCGCCCGGCATCGTCATCAAGCCGTTCTACGACCGTACCGACCTGGTCGACAAGACCATTCAGACGGCCAGCAGGAACCTGATCGAAGGCGGCGTGCTCGTGATGGTCGTCCTCTTTCTGTTCCTGCTGCAACTGCGTGCGGGTCTGATCGTCTCCTCGGCGATTCCTCTCTCGATGCTGGTCGCCATCATCGCCATGAACGCGTTCGGCGTGTCGGCGAACCTCATGAGCCTCGGCGCGATCGACTTCGGCCTCATCGTCGACGGCGCCGTGATCATCGTTGAAAACACCGTGCGGCGGCTGGCTGACGTCCGGCGCCGCCAGGGCCGGCCGCTCGCGCACGCCGACAGGCTCGCCGTCACCCGGAGCGCCGCGACCGAAGTCTTGAAGCCCGCGCTCTTCGGCATGGTCATCATCATCGCGGCCTACATTCCGATCCTGACGCTCCGCGGCATCGAGGGGAAGATGTTCAGGCCCATGGCGCTCACCGTCATTTTCGCGCTGGTGGGGGCGCTCGTCCTGAGCCTGACGCTGATTCCGGCGCTCTGTGCCCTGTTCCTGAAGGACCGCGCCGAGGAGCGCGAGAACCCGATCGTGGCGTTCCTCAAGCGTGACTACGAGCGGCTGCTCCGCGCGGTGATGCGCTGGCGGGCCGCCACCGTGGCAGGCGCCGCCGCCTTCGTCCTCGTGTGCGCGGCGCTGTTCACCGTGCTCGGGGCGGAGTTTCTGCCGGAGCTGGACGAAGGCGCGATCGCCGTCAACCACGTCCGCGTGAAAAGCGTGTCGTTGACAGAAGCGGTTCGCCAGGCTGTCGTCATCGAAAGCATCCTGAAGCGGTTTCCGGAGGTACAGACCACCGTCAGCCGCATCGGACGTCCCGAAATCGCCACCGATCCGATGGGCCCCGACATGGCGGACACCTATGCGATCCTGAAGCCCCGGTCCGAGTGGAGGCCGGGCGTGACCAGGGACGCGCTCGTGGCCGAAGTGAGCGAGGCGATGGAGAAGCTGCCCGGGATCGCGAGCTCAATTTCCCAGCCGATCAAGTTCCGGATGATGGAGTTGATCGAGGGCGTCGGGGTTCGCTCGGACGTCGGCATCAAGATCTTCGGCGACGACCTCGACGTGCTGATCCGCGAGGCGAACGAGGTGGCGCGGGTCGTCCGGGGCGTGCGGGGCGCCGAAGATGTGAAGGTCCAGCAGGTCGCCGGGCTGCCCGTGCTGCAAATCACGATCGACCGCGACGGCGTCGCGCGGCACGGCATCAACGTGGCCGACGTGCAGGAGGTCGTTCAATCCGCCATCGCCGGGACGGACGCGACGACGGTGCTGGAAGGGTTCATGCGGTTCGGCCTCGTCGTGCGTTTCCCGCTCGAAGCACGCCGGGATGCCGCCGCGATTGGCAATCTGCTCGTGAGCGCGCCAAACGGGGTCAAGGTGCCGCTCAGCCAGGTGGCGCGCATCACGAGCGAGGAAGGCCCCGCCGAAGTGAGCCGCGAGAACGGCCGGCGCCGCGTGACGGTCGAGGTGAACGTCCGCGGACGCGACATCGGGACGTATGTCGCCGAGGCGCAGCGCCTGGTGAATGCCAAGATCGCGCTGCCGCCCGGCTACAGCGTGGACTGGGGCGGGATGTACGAGCACCTCGAGAGCGGCCGGCGCCGGCTCATGATCGTCGTGCCGCTGACGTTCGCCCTGATTTTCCTGCTGCTCTTCGCCGCGTTCAACTCGCTGCGCCAGGCGGCGCTCGTGTTCACCGGCATTCCGTTCGCGGTGACCGGCGGCATTCTGGCCCTGCTCGTGCGCGGCATGCACTTTTCGATGAGCGCGGGCGTCGGCTTCATCGCGCTCTTTGGCGTCGCCGTCCTCAATGGCATCGTGATGGTCACCTTCATCAACCAGCTCCGGGAGGAAGGCCGGCCACTCGATCGGGCGGTCATGGAGGGGGCGCTGACGCGGCTGCGTCCGGTCCTGATGACCGCGCTCGTCGCGAGCCTGGGATTCCTGCCTATGGCGCTCTCGACGGGCACCGGCGCCGAAGTCCAACGTCCGCTCGCAACCGTGGTGATCGGCGGCTTGATCACATCGACCGTGCTCACGCTGCTGGTGCTGCCGACGCTCTACGGCTGGTTCGAGCGCGACAAACGGGAGGGAGAACCGTGATGCGCGAGGATGTGACGAACGAAGTAGGACAGCAGAAAAGGAGAATCCCATGAAAACCCGTGTCGCATTTACGTTGGCGTTGCTCTTCTGCTTTGCAGGCGCGCTCCTGGCCCAGCAGTCCGGGAAGACGATGCGCGCCGTCGGACGTGTGACGGCGGTCGCGCCGGATTCCATCACCGTCAAGCCCGGCGCCACCACCCTGACCTTCGCTGTGGACGCATCGACGAAGGTCATTGGCAAGGGCGTGGGCACGAAGACGCGTGCCATGAAGGCGGAGGGCAAGTCGCCCGCGATCACCGACCTCGTGGATGAGAACGACAGCGTGACCGTGGCGTACCGCGATCTGGGCGGCGGCAAGCTACACGCAGCCGAGGTCAAGATCCACGTGAAGAGCTTCAAGAAGCAGTAACGCGGCGCGTCACCGCGGGCAACCTGACCGCTTGACTCTGCACTCAGGTACAGGGTGCATCCTTTTTCTTGCAGGGGAGCACGATGGGTACGGGCAACGCAGTCATCCGTATCGGCGAGGTCGCGGCCCGGGCCGGCGTCAACGTCCAGACACTGCGCTTCTACGAGCGGCGGGGCCTGCTGAAGCCGCCGGCGCGCCGGCCGTCCGGCTACCGAGAGTACTCGCCGGAGGCGGTGCGCGTCGTGCGGTTCATCAAGCGGGCGCAGGAACTCGGCTTCACGCTGGCCGAGATCGAAGAGCTGCTGCGGCTGCGAGAAGACCGCCGCGCGAGCTGCCCCGAGGTGCGCGCCGCCGGCAGCGCGAAGATCGCCGATATCGACCAGAAGATTCGGAGCCTTCGCGCCATGAGGCGCGCGCTGCAAGTTCTCGTCGACTCCTGCAGGCGTGATGGCTCCGCGCGCGAGTGTCCGATCCTCGAAGCCCTTGACGATGGGCCGCAGGCACGCCGGCGCGCCAGGACCGGCTCCGCGGAAGAGCCGCATCATTCACGTGTGTCTCGCGATCAAAGAGGACCAAGGTCATGAAGAAGCGCATCATCGAGCTGTTCGTTGCGGGGTGCCCCTGCTGCGACGAGGCGGTGACGCTCGTGC
>CAYHSN010000343.1:0-4281 GCA_964359235.1 uncultured Vicinamibacterales bacterium
AATCCTCCAATTCTCCAATCCTCCAATCCTCCAATCCTCCAATTCTCCAATCCTCCAATTCTCCAATCCTCCAATCCTCCAATCCTCCAATTCTCCAATCCTCACATTCCCAGGGTCTTCTTCGCGCGCCTGATGGTTGCCGCGTCGATCATGCGTCCGTCGAGCGCGACGCTCCCGTGTCCTGCGACCGCCGCGCGATCGTAGGCGTCGATCACACGCGCCGCCCACACGCGATCCTCCGCGGCGCCGGCGAACACCTCGTGGATGACGGGCACTTGCGACGGATGGATCGCGAACTTCGCTCGGAACCCCAGGGCGCGGGCCCGGCGGACCGCCTCGCGGAGCCGATCCGGATCGCGCACGTCCAGCTCGGGCGCGTCGATGGCCGGCCGTCGCGCCGCGGCCGCCGCGTTGGCGATCGTGATCCTCGCGAAGTCGGCGAGGGGCGCGGCCTCGCTGGCGTCGACACCCATGGCGGCGCGATAGTCCTCGGCGCCGAAGGCGAAGGCCGCCACCCGCTCGACGCCACACTGCGCCAGGTCTGCGACGCGCAACACGCCGCCGGGCGTTTCGACGAGCAGGACGAGCGCGAGCGGCCGGTCGGGGCGTTCGCGGGCGATCAGGGCTGCGTCGGTCGCACGAATGTCGTCGACTCGCTCGACCTTCGGCAGCACCACACCCGTGAGCGGCGCCGCCACGGCGGCCTTGACGTCGAGATCGAAGTCGACCGTGCCGCACGCGTTGAGGCGCGCGAAGACGGAACCCGACCACTCGGGCGGCGGCTCGAGCGACGCCAGCCTGTCGCGCGCGGCCGCCTTCTGGTCGGGTGGCACGGAGTCTTCGAGGTCGAACACGACCGCGTCGGCCTGAGAGGTCCAGGCGCGCGCGAACATGTCGGGTCGATTCGCCGGCACGAAGAGCAGCGAGCGGGGAAACATCATCGTGGCTCCGGGGCGCCGAGCGCGGCCATGAACCGCTGCTTGAGCAACACGCAGTCGAGCGGCGGCTTGGCGACCGGCGCCGACTCGGCGACCTTCGCCACGATGATCCACGGGCCCGGCGCGCGCAGGGCCCTGTCGATCCGCGCGTCGAACGCCGCAGGTGTTCGAACCGTCGCCGAACCGGCGATCCCGAGCGCTTGAGCGGCGCGGGCCAGGTCCGCGCCGTGCGCCGTCGCCGTCGGCTGACCGCCCGTCGTCCCGTACTCTTCGTTGTCCCACACGATGACGACGAGGTTCGGCGGGCGCACCGTGGCGATCGTCGCGAGGGATCCGAGGTTCATGAGCAGCGATCCATCGCCGTCCAGCACGACGACGCGCCGATCGGGCCGCGCCATCGCCAGACCGAGGCCAACGGACGAGGCCAGCCCCATGCTGCCCCACGTGTAGAAGTTCTCCGGGCGATCGCCGGCGGCGAACAGATCGTAAGCCGGATGTCCGAGGCTGGCGACGACCGCTTCGTCTGTGAGGCGCGCGCGCAGGCGACGGCTTGCGTCGAGGCGTGTCACGCTGCGCCTCCGGCGGCCGGCGGCGCGTAGAGACGCCGCGGCAGGAGACACGCGGCCGGCCGCTTCGCGGCGAAGGCTTCCTCGCCGGCGCGGCGGATGGTGTCCGCGGCGGCGTCCGCGCGATCGACGACGACGTGCGGGATGCGGAGCGCGTCCAGGATCGGCCGCACCGCGCGTCCCATCGGCTGCTGCGCCGCGTTCCACTCGTCGTCTTCGCCGCGCATGCTCACGAGTACGAGGACCGGGATTTCGAAGGCGATGAGCAGGGAGCCGAGGGCGTTGATCGAGTTGCCGAGGCCGCTCGACTGCAGCATCACAGCCGATCGCGCGCCACCGAGATAGAGCCCGGCCGCGATGCCGAACGCCTCTTCCTCGCGCGTCGCGAGCGTCGTCCGGACGTCGCGATGATCGTCGCCGAGCGCGCGCAGGACGTGCGACAGTGGATTGTCGGGCACGTAGACGACTTCGCGACACCCGAATGCGGTCAGGCCCGCGCACACCGCGCGGGCCCATAAGGGCTCAGACATAGGATGTTGGTGCGACGTGCTCGGTGCGACGTGCTACGTGCGTGCGACGTGCCAAGCGCTTCGTGCCCGGTGCGAGGCAGGATGTGCAGTGTCTCACGCCGCACCTAGCACGTCACACGTCGCACCTAGCACGTAGCACCCAGCACGATGTCCTTACGCGTATCTGATACAGACATTCTTGATCTGCGTATAGCTCGCGAGCGCCTCCAGGCTCTTCTCGCGCCCGTAGCCGCTCTTCTTGTAGCCGCCGAACGGTAGCTCGACGCCGCCGCCCGCGCCATACGTGTTGATGAAAACCTGGCCGCTCTTAATCCGCGCGGCGAGCGCGAGCGCCTTGTTGATGTCGCGCGTCCACACGCCAGCGACCAGCCCGTAGACGCTGTCGTTAGCAATGCGGGCGGCTTCGTCCAGCTCATCGAACGTGATGATCGACAGCACAGGTCCGAAGATCTCTTCCTGCGCCACGCGCATGCCGGGTTTCACGTCGGTGATGAGCGTCGGCTCGAAGTAGTACCCGTCCTTCAGCCGCGCATCGTCGGGCCGCCGGCCGCCGGCGGCGAGGCGCGCGCCCTCCTGTTGGCCGACCTTCACGTACTGCTCGATCGTTTCGAGCTGGCGCTTCGAGATGATCGGCCCCATGTCCGGATCCTCGACGCCGGGACCGAGCGTCATCGTCTTCGCGCGTGTCACGAGGCGATCCATGAGCGCGGCCTGCGCCGCGCGCTCGACGAGCAGGCGCGACCCGGCCGAGCAGGTCTGGCCGGCGTTCTGAAAGATCGCGGTGGCGACACCCTGGGCAGCCAGGTCGAGATCGGCGTCGGCGAACACGACGTTCGGTGACTTGCCGCCCAGCTCCATGACGACCGGCACGACGTTCTCGGCCGCCATCTTCGCCACCGCCACGCCGACGTCCACCGACCCCGTGAAGGTGAGCTGGTTGATGTCGGGATGGCTCGCGAGCGCGACGCCGGCCTCCGAGCCCGTGCCGGGGACGATGTTGAGCACACCGGGCGGGAGGCCGCACGCGAGCCCGATCTCGCCGAGGCGCAGCGCCGTCATGGGCGCTTCGCTCGACGGCTTCATGACGACGGCGCAGCCGGCGGCGAGCGCCGGCGCCACGCCGCGGCTGCCGATTTGGATCGGATAGTTCCAGGGCACGATCTGCGCCGAGACGCCGATCGGCTCGCGGATCGTGAAATCGAGCAGGCCGGGTCCGAGCGGGATCGTGTGCCCCATGATCTTGTCGGCAATGCCCGCGTAGAACTCGAAGTAGCGGGCCGCCACCTGCACGTCGGTGCGAGCCTGGCGCAAGGGCTTCCCGTTGTCCTGGCTTTCGAGCACCGCGAGCTCCTCGGCGCGCTCCCGAATCGCCTGCGCGATGCGGTAGAGAATCCGGCCGCGCTCGGCCGGCGCGATGCCGCCCCACGCCGTCGAGTCCATGGCGCGGCGCGCCGCCTGCACGGCGCGATCGACGTCGGCCTTGGTGGCTTTGGCCACCCGCGCCAGCACCTGGCCGGTCGATGGGTTGTAGATGTCGACGACGCCGCCGTCGGACGCGGGCGTGCGCGCGCCGTCGATGATGAGGCCTTCGACTGCCGGGTTCGTCGTGGTTGCCATGGGTCTCTTCCTTCGGCCGACTACGAGCGTTCTGATTATTTCACACCGGCCCGGGTGGCGTGCTGCGGGCCGTCAGGGGCACGTGCCCGCGCTTGTAGACCATGAAGGTGCGCGCGAACTCGATCACGATCGTCCCGTCCTGCTTGAAGCCGGTCGTCTTCACGCGGACGATGCCGACGTTCGGGCGCGATGTCGACTCGCGCGTCTCCAGGACTTCCGAGCGCGAGTAGATGGTGTCGCCTTCGAACACCGGGTTGGGCAGCCGCACATCATCCCACCCGAGGTTGGCCATGACGTTCTGCGAGAGATCCGTCACCGACTGACCGGTGACCAGCGCGAGCGTCAGGCACGAGTTGACGAGCGGACGGCCGAACTCGGTCTGCGCGGCGTAGGCGCGATCGAAATGGATGGGGTTGGTGTTCTGTGTCAGGAGCGTGAACCACGTGTTGTCGGCCGCGAGGATCGTCCGCCCGAGCGGATGGGGATAGACGTCGCCGACCTCGAAGTCCTCGTACACACGCCCGGTCCAACCTTCTTTGACGGCCATCGTGAGGATCTCCTGTTGGGCCGGCTGAAGCCGGCCCCTACGTCTGACTCGAGCTGCAGCCGGCCCCTACGTCTGACTCGAGC
>CAYHSN010000344.1:0-4279 GCA_964359235.1 uncultured Vicinamibacterales bacterium
CATATGTCCGTGTTTCGACTGATTCCGTCGATTGAACAACTGCGCCAGCGCGCGGGCGTCGGCGCCCTCGAGGATCGCTACGGCCGCGAGGCCATCGTTGAGGCGCTGCGCGAGGTCGCCGGCGACCTGCGATCGCGCCTCGCGAACGGCGGCGCATCGATGGCCACAGCCGACGAAGCGGCTTCGTGGATCGAAGGCGGGCTCGAGGGACGCCTCGCGCAGGCGACCCGGCCCTCGCTCGGTCCGGTCATCAACGCGACCGGTGTCATCATCCATACCAATCTCGGCCGCGCGCCGCTCGCGGTCGCCGCGGCGCGACGGGTCGCGGAACTCGCGTCCGGCTACACGAATCTGGAGTACGACCTCGAAACCGGCCAGCGCGGTGCGCGTGACGTCCACGCCGAGAAGCTCCTGTGTCAGCTCACCGGCGCCGAAGCGGCCGTGGTCGTCAACAACAACGCGGCGGCGACGCTGCTCATCCTGGCGGCGCTCTCGGCGGGGCGCGAGGTGGTGATTTCGCGCGGGGAGCTGGTCGAGATCGGCGGCGGGTTCCGCGTGCCGGACGTCATGGCGCAGTCGGGCGCGATCCTTCGGGAGGTCGGAACGACGAACCGGACGCGCGCCGCGGACTACGCGGCCGCGATCACCGGCCGCACGGCGCTCATCCTGCGCGTGCACCCGTCCAACTTCCGCATCCACGGGTTCACCGAGCGGCCGGCGCTTGCGGAGCTCGTCGCGATCGGCCGGAAGTTCGGCGTGCCGGTCGCGGAGGATCTCGGCAGCGGCTATCTGGGGGTGCCTGCTGCCGCGCCCGGTGGACCGCTCGCCGACGAGCCGGCGGTCGGGGCGAGCCTCGCGGCCGGTGTCGATGTCGCCTGCTGCAGCGGCGACAAGCTGCTCGGCGGTCCGCAAGCGGGCGTGATCGTCGGACGCCGCGACGCGGTGCGGCGCATCCGCACGCACCCGCTGATGCGCGCGCTGCGCGTCGACAAGATGACCTACGCCGCGCTCGAGGCCACGCTGCAGGAGTACCTGGCCGGGCGAGCGCCCGAGAGCGTTCCGGTTGCGCGCATGATCGGCATGTCGCCGGACGAGATCGAGGCGCGGGCCGCGCGTCTCGCTGAACGGTTGCGCGCCGGCGGTTTCGGCGCGTTGATCGTCGACGGCGTGTCAACGATCGGGGGCGGCAGCGCGCCGGGGTCCGCCCTGCCCTCTCGCCTGCTCGCGATCTCCCTCCCGGGCGAGACGCCCGACAGCCTGGAAGCCCATCTGCGACGCCTCGACCCGCCGGTCATCGCGCGGATTGAGAACGATCGTGTGGTGCTGGATCTGCGGACGGTGCTGCCGGAGCAGGATGAGGCGTTGGCGCGCGCGCTGCTCGGCCTCTCCAGGTAGAGGGTAGAGAGGCGGGACGCACACCATGCACAGCATCCGTCTCGCGTTTCTCGGACAGTGCTTTGTCTTCGGCTATCGTGGGGTTCCGCGGCACCAGACCTACCCGGAGATCGTCAAACGGCGCATCGAAGCAGCCCGACCGGGCATCCGTGTGGTCGTGGCGCCGAGAGGCTTCTACCACCCTGCGGAGCTCCACGAGGTTCTGCTGAGAACCGTGCGCAGCGTGCAGCCGCACGCCGTCATTGTGGACGCCGCGGCCAACACCCTGGTCAACGAGTGCGAAGCTGTCGACGTGGCGACGTTGCCGAAACCGATCGGCGCCCTTGTACAGCAGGCGCGTCATGTGCGCGAGGTCTCCAAAGGGGTGATTCAGACACATCGGCTTGTGCGGCCACTCCTTCACGTGATCGAAACGGTGGGACGCACTGTGGTGGATGGTCCTCTTCGCCGCGTTGTTCACCGGCACGGCCGGCCGACGCTGATTGAGTACGAACGCGCTCTGGAGAACGCGATCATGTGCCTGAAGGAGTCCGGAGGGCCGGCGCTGGTGCTTCAAGGCCCTTCCGCGTTCAATCCCGACGAGTCCGACAAACTGTACGCCTCGAATGCTCCAGACGTCTACCGGCTCGCCAACGCGGTCGTCCGCCGGCTCGCGGCGACGCACGGTGTCCTGCTCGTCGACCGGATGGCCGTCGTCGACGGCTGCCGCCGGTCGGTCTTCCTCGACGGGCACCTGCGGCTCTCGTCGCTCGGTCATGAGATGCTGGGACACACGCTCGCCGAAGCGTTGTTGCGCTCCGGCCTCATCTGAACAGGTAGGCAGCGATTCGGCGCCGGGGCACGCGAAGAACCCAGCGATTTCATGAGCCTCAGCCGGACGGGTCAAGGCGTCGAATGGATCATCGCTGCGCTCGCGGCGTTCGCTGGCACGTGTGTGTTCCGGTTCTTGACCGTCGATTTCACCAACGACCACTTCACCCATCTGACCCGCGCCCGCCAGATCGTGCTGGGGGATCTGCCGATCCGCGATTTCTTCGATCCAGGCCAGTTCCTCCATTACTACGCGTCCGCTGCCGCGCAGGCCATTTTCGGCTTCAACCTCCGTTCACTGTGTATGTGCAACGAGCGGGCGGTCTGACCGATTACCTGAGATCGGCGCGGCAGTCGGGCCGAATGATTGGCATGTCGCTCAGCAGGACGCGCCCGGCCTTTTCCATAGATCGGTCGAGGCCCTTCGTCACCGTCGATCCGCCTGCCGGACCGAGAATCAACGTGCGCTGGGTTGAATCGGCGGACGAAGCGTCTCGACGCGTGCGGGAGACGCAGTACGGTCTCACGCAGCCGATGCCCGAGGGCGATCACACCTGGAGCTACGTGCTGACCGATCGTCGGCGCGAAAACATCCGGGGCCTGGTCACGGACGGGCTGGTCGCCGACACGCACGGCATCGATCGCGGAGGGTCCCGACTTTCCTCTCGCGAGCCGTTGTGGCAACGGTTCAGCCGCGCCGTCCCTGTGAACAGGCTCAGCGTCCACCCTGGCGTGTTCACCGGTGAGAACGCGCTCGCCTGGTTCTACTACGGAACGGTGATACTGCCTTTTCTCGCGCTTGCGGTGCTCGCACGCCGATGGTGGACGCTTGGCAGCCGCGATCCCGCGGAGGTCGCCTTGATCGGTGCCATCGCTGTCCTCAATCTGCTCCTCAATCAGACCCTGATTCGCGAGTCGCCACAGTCGCGGCTGGCCGACGTGGCCGCGCCCACCATGGTCCTTGGCGCGTGGCTCGCGGGTCAGTGGCGGGTTGACCGCTCAGGCACCGGCGCCCCGGCCGGCCGAACCACGCTGAAGCTCGGCGCGGCGCTCGGATTCTTCGCCATCACCCTGTGGAGTGTCTCGACAGTCAGCGGCTTAAGCCGACAGGTCCTGCAGTCGCGTTTGCTGTCCGGACCAGGCGCGGCGTGGACCCGACTGCAGGACGTGAACCGATGGCTGCACCTGCGGCCCATCGACGCCTGGGCACCGGAACCCGGCACGGGCATCCGGGCGCTGGCGCGCTATGTCCTGGAATGCACGCAACCGACGGATAGGCTCTTTGTCACCTGGTTCGAGCCGGAGATCGCCTTCTATGCCGAGCGCGCCTTTGCCGGAGGACAGGTTCACCTGCTTCCCGGCTGGCATGCATCGGCGTTCGATCAACAGCTCACGGTGAGCCGTCTTCGGCGCCAGCAAGTACCGATCGTGCTCGCCGACGCCGAACGCGACCACGTGTTCCGCCGGCACTTCAGCATCGTGCACGAGTACGTGTATCAGCACTACGCGGTTGCTGCCGATTCCGCCTTTGGAGGGTCTCAGATCATCAGGGTACTCGTCGAACGCCAGCGCACGCCGGTACGCACGTACCGACCGCTCAATCTACCCTGTTACCGCGCCGGGGAACGATGATGCATCCGCCCTGAAGGGACACCAGCGCGCCGGCCCGCTGCCGCGCGGCGAGCCTGCTTCAACGCGTTGTACCAGTAATGTTCGTATCGGCGGGCGTGATCGAGCTCACGCAGCGCCTCCTTCGGCCGCGCCTCCAGGCCAGCAAACCGGAGGAGCGCATTCAGCCCGCGCAGGAACAGCCGGGCCACCGCACCAGGCGGCCCGCCGGCAGTCGCATCTTCCGACTTCTCCGCACGGCGCTTCACATGTCGTCGCATGATTCGCCGAACACACATTGGGGCGACCGCCAGGGCCGCCCCACGTGTTCCTCGGGCCGAGCCCCTCGACCAGCCTCGGGGCAGGCAAGCTCGGCCCCTACGCGCTCACGACTTCACGTTGTCGGCGGACCTGAAGGTCCGCCTCTACCGGTCTCCTCGTTCCTCGTTCCCCGTTCCTCGTTCCC
>CAYHSN010000345.1:0-4269 GCA_964359235.1 uncultured Vicinamibacterales bacterium
TCAGGTCTCCTCGCAACTCCTTTGCTAGTAACTGTTTAGCGGGCTGCCCCGGCCGGCCCGCTAAACAGTTACGCTGCCGGCTACAGGCCTGAGACGCTGTCACGCTAGGATCGAGATCACGATCGGGCCACGAAGGCACGAAGATACGAAAAACCACGAACCCATTCTTCGTGCCTTCGTGTCTTCGTGGCCTGACGTCGTGAAGCCCCGAGCCCCGAGCCCCGGAGATCAGGCCTTCCGGTTCGAGAAGAAATGCTGATCGACGAACTCGTCGATGGCGCCCTGGTCTTCCCCCGACACTTTCTCGAACTGCAGGCCCATGCCGCTGAGGCGATCGCTCCACGCGACGCGCGATTCGGCTTCGATGTCGCGCTTCGACCCGGGCAGGCGGAAGCGCGCCCGGAGTTTCGTGCCGGAGGCGAGCGGGCTCATCGTGCGGATGCCCAGTCCGCCCTTGCTGATGTTCAGCGTGAGCGCCGCGGCGATCGTGTTGCCGAAGCGATACGCGACCGGGATGCCGAGGACGACCCGCGGGCTGCCGCGGCGGTTGAAGTTATCGGGGAACAGGTGGGGCGCGAGCGAGGGCAGGATGTGCTGCACGGCGCTGTATTCGTTCACGTACCCGGCGACGCCGAGCGCCGCGAGCTGGCGCACTTCGTCCGCGCTCGCGATCGTGCCGCTGAACACGAGGATCGGGAGCACGCCCTCGTCGATCTTCCGGATGGCGCGCACCAGATCCACCCCGCCCGCGTGGGGCAGGCGCAGATCGAGGACGATGAGGTCGATCTGGTCGCGGTCGGCGCGCACGCGGGCGAGCAGTTCGGCGCCCGACTGCAGCGTGATCGCGCGGTGGCCGGCGACTTGCAGCGCGTGCGAGAAGCGGTCGCGCACGAAGGCAGTGTCGTCGACGATGAGAACGGTCTTGGACGTTGCGGCCGTCATCCCTGTTCAGTGTATCGGATGCGCGCGGATCGGGCGTAGTTGCATTGCAGAATTTGGCAGGTTCTCGTTATAATTCAAACCCTGTTGCGATCTTCCGCCAAGAGGACCAGCCATGGCCATCTGTCCTGCGTGTGAAGCAGAGATCGAGGTCGTCGAGTTCGACGTCGACAAAGGCGACGAGGTGAGTTGCCCCGAGTGCGGCGAGACGCTCGAGGTCACCAACCTGTCGCCGATCGAGCTCGAGCTCGTTTCCGATGACGAGGACGAGGACGAGAAGGAGTCCGAAGCGGACTCCGACAAGGCTGACGCCGACGAAGAGGACGAGGAAGATTGGGACGAGTGATGCAGACGCTGATCGGCCCGGCGGCCGTCGATCGTGACACACCAGACCTGAGCGGCGCGGACGCGAAGGCGCGCGCGCTCATCGCCGCGCTCGCCGGGATGGAGTCGGTCGTCGTGGCGTTCAGCGGCGGGGTCGACAGCGCCTACCTCGCGCACGTGGCGACACGCACGCTCGGCGAACGCGCGTTGTCGGTGACGGCCGACAGCCCGAGCTACCCCGAGCGCCACCGCGCGATGGCCCGCCGGCTGGCCTCGGAGTTCGCGCTCTTCCACGAAATCATCACCACCGACGAGATGGCGCGGCCCGAGTACCGCGCGAATCCCGAGAACCGCTGCTACTACTGCAAGCACGAACTGTTTTCGAGCCTCACCGGGATCGCCCGCGCGCGCGGTTTTCGCGCGGTCGTCGACGGCAGCAACGCCGACGATCGCGGCGACTACCGGCCGGGCCGTCAGGCGGCGCGCGAGTTCGGCGTGCGCAGCCCGCTCGACGAGGCCGGCCTGACCAAGGCCGAGATCCGTGAGTTGTCGAAGCGCGCCGGCCTGCCCACGTGGGACGAGCCGGCGTCGGCGTGTCTGTCGTCGCGTATTCCGTACCACAGCGAGGTGACGCCAGAGAAACTGCGCATGATCGAGCAGGCCGAAGAGGCGCTGCGCAGCCTGGGATTCCGCGTGTGCCGCGTGCGCCACCACGACACGCTGGCGCGGATCGAGATCGGGCGCGACGAGATCGCGCGTGCGCTCGATCCCGGCGTGCGCGACGCCATCGGGCGCGCGCTGCGCGCGATCGGCTATCGCTACGTCACGCTCGACCTCGACGGCTACCGCACCGGCAGCCTCAACGAGGCCATTCCGCTCAAGCCCGTCTGATCGCCGCGCGGGTCGGCCACGAACCGGAGGCGCGGCCACCTCGGCATGTCCATCGCACCAGCGAGCCCGACCGGCGGTCGTCCCGTTCCCGGGCGCGTGACGCGCGCGATCCTCGGCGCGCTCTGCCTGGGGTTTCTTGCCTCCCACCTGCCGCTGCTCATCACGGCGCCGACCGACTTCGACGAGGGCAACTTCGTGATGGGCGTGCGCAGCTTCGACGTGGCGGCGCACCGGCCGCATCCGCCCGGCTATCCCGTCTTCATCGCGCTTGGCAAGTTGGCCCGCCCGGTGTCGGCGTTGTGGGGCGCAGAGACGCTCGAGTATGGCGGGCCCGCCGCCATCGAGTCGCGCGCGCTCGCGTTCTGGGCCGCGCTCTCCGGCGCGTTCGCCCTCGTACCCCTGTTCGTCCTGCTGCGCGCGCTCGAGGGTCGAGGTGACGTCGCCCTCGCCGCAACGTGGGTGACGGCGGTGGCGCCGCTGTACTGGTTCACGGCGGCGCGGCCGCTCTCGGATGTGCCTGGGCTCGCAGCGGTCCTGCTGGTCGACGCCCTCCTCCTGGTGGCCTGGCGCAGAGCGCGGGAACAGGCCGCCTGCGCCGCGTCCGGCCCGGCGACCAACGCGCACCGCCTCGTGCTCGCGGCGGCCTTCGTGGCGGGACTCGCCGGCGGTCTGCGATCGCAGACGCTATGGCTCGTGGCGCCGCTGTTTCTCTTTGTCGTCGCGAGCTGCCGCGGCAGCCGGACGCGATTGGTCGTCTGGAGCGCGCCCGTCTGGCTCGTGGGCGTGGCGACGTGGGCGGTGCCGATGCTCGTCGCCACCGGGGGCGTCGAGGCCTACCTCGACGCGCTGCGGTGGCAGGCCCGGGATGACCTCACGGGCGTCGACATGCTCGTGCGGGACCCCTCGTCACGCAAAGTGGCGATCGCGCTGTGGAACACGTTCGGCCTGCCCTGGGCGACCCGGGACTTCGCACGGGTGATGCTGGGGCTCGCGTCGATCGGCGGCTTCATGCTCCTGGTCCGCAACCGCACGGCGCTCGCGCTTCTCGCCGTGACATTCGGCCCTTACGCCGCCTTTCACCTCCTGTTCCAAGAGACCGCGACCACGCGCTACGCGCTGCCGCTCGTTCCTGCTGTGGTCTACCTTGCGGCGCAAGCGCTGGGTGCGATCGCACGGCGCCTGCTGCCGCCGGGCGTCTTCGGCATTTGCGGCGGGCTCTCGGTCGCCGCGGCGCTGCTCACGACGGCGCTCGCGGCTCTGACGCTGCCGGCGTTCCTCAGGTACACCCGCGACCCGAGTCCCGTGTTCGCTGCGCTGGGCGCAATCGCAAAGCGCCAATCGACCCCGGCCGACGCCGCGGCCATCGTGGCATCGCACCAGGCGTTCAGCCGCGCGATCGTGACCGCGGACCTCCGGGCCCGCGAGATCCTGCCGGCTCCGCTCATGGCGGAGTGGCGGCAGCTCGGCGACTACTGGCGCCGCGGCGGCAGGTCGCCCGTGCTCTTCCTGCGCGATCCCCGACGCGGCAGCCTCGAGCTGGTGGATCCGAAGAGCCGGTCTACCGTTGAACGCTTCCGGTGGACGTTCCCGCGCCAGCGCTTTCTCGGCGGCATCCGGCCCGACCTCGTCGACCTGGTGCGCATTGCGTCGCCGCCCGGGTGGTTCTGCGCGGAAGGTTGGCACCTGACGCCCGAGACGCTTGGCATCGCGCGCCGGCGGGCGCAACCGGACGCTACGGCCTACGTGCGGCGACGATCGGAGGCCGCCGTGCTGGTCCTTGGCGGGGAGCTCGTGGCCGCGCCGGGTGAGGTGCCGGTCACGGCGACGCTGGACGGGCGGCCGATCCGCGCGTGGACCGTGTCGCGGTCCCGGCCTCGGTTCTTCCACGTGATCGCGCTGCCGCCCGGATCCCTGGAGGGAGAGGGACCGTTTGCCGAGCTGGTCGTGCGCTACGATCCAGGCAACGCGGCGCGCGCCGAAGTGTGGTTCACGCAGCTCGACGTCCAATCGATCGGCACGCCGTTCTTCGTTTTTTCGCACGGCTGGCACGAGCGCGAGTACGAACCAGGGATCGATCGTGAGTGGCGCTGGACGAGCGACCGCGCCACGACCTTC
>CAYHSN010000346.1:0-4261 GCA_964359235.1 uncultured Vicinamibacterales bacterium
CGGCGCGCTCGGCCATGCGACGTCCGCCACAGCTGGGACAGAAACCTCGGCCCTTGCACGAGAACGGCACCCACCCCGCTCGCCGGGTGTCAGAATCTGCCACGTTCGGCTCGCGCTTCCTTTGCAGAGAATGCCGGCCCTTCCGGCGGGTGAGGCCGGAATGCGCCTGCTTCCTCCCGGTACGCCCGCGGCATTCCTCCTGCAGGATGACGATGTATGATGCAGCCGATGCCGCGAGTCCCGCCGCTCGATCGCCCCGCGACGTACGAAGACTTGGTGAAGATCCCCGACATCATGGTGGCGGAGATTGTCGATGGCGAGCTCCATGCCTCGCCACGGCCCGCGCCGAAGCACGCCCGTGCGGGTTCGTCACTCGGTGTGCGGGTCGGCGGCCCCTACGACCACGGGCTCGGCGGCCCTGGCGGCTGGTGGATCCTGGATGAACCGGAACTGCATCTGGGGCATGACGTGCTCGTGCCAGACCTGGCTGGCTGGCGGCGCACGCGCATGCCGCGCCTGCCCGAGACGGCGTACTTCCCTCTCGCTCCCGACTGGGTGTGTGAAATCCTCTCGCCCTCGACCGCGTCGCTCGACCGCGTGAAAAAGCTGACGATTTACGCACGCGAGCAGGTGGCGCACGCCTGGCTCATCGATCCGTTGGCGCGCACCCTGGAAGTCCTGCGCCTCGAGGCGGGCCGATGGACGATCCTCGGAACGCACGCGGGGGCCGACGTCGTGCGCGCCGAGCCGTTCGCGGACATCGAGTTGGAACTCAGCGCCCTCTGGGCCGACCCGGCGGAACCCTAGGCGGCTTCGGAACCGCGGGCCGTTTCGAATCGCACGGATTCGGTGAGCGGAATTGCCTACAATATGAGGCGGTCGGAAGACCGGCTGGTCGCGTCCGACGCCACCGGGGCGGAGGCGCAGGGAACCGGCACCTGAAGATGCACGTGCGAGCAGACAAAGGAGCAGACCGATGAGCAGAGGGTTGCGCCGGATCGGGTGGTCGTCGGCAGCGGTGGCGGTGGTCGTCGTGCTGGGCGCGTCGCCGGCCTCGCAAACGGTGTCGCAGACCGCGTCACAGCGGCTGGACTATCCCCAGACGCGGAAAGTCGAACACGTCGACACGTATCACCTGACCAGCGTGCCCGACCCGTACCGGTGGCTCGAGGACGACAACTCCCCCGAGACGGCGCAGTGGGTGGCCGCCGAGAACAAGGTGACGTTCGGCTATCTCGAGAAGATCCCGTATCGGGCGCAGCTCAAGGCCCGGCTGGAAACGCTCTTCAACTACCCGAAGTTCAGCGCACCGGCGCGCAAGGGCGACTACTTCTTCTTCAGCAAGAACGACGGCCTGCAGAACCAGAGCGTCCTGTACATCGGGAAGGGCCTTTCCGGCACGCCCGAGGTCCTGATCGATCCGAACGAGTGGTCGGAGGACGGCACCACGCGCATGACAGCGTTCTCGCTCTCGAAGGACGGCAAGTACGCCGTGGTCGGCGTGTCCCGGAGCGGGTCCGACTGGCAGGAGTACGGCGTGATGGAGATCGCCACGAAGACGATGCTGCCGGACAAGATCGAATGGGTCAAGGTGTCGGGCGCGTCGTGGCGCGGCAACGGTTTCTATTACAGCCGCTATCCCGCGCCGGCGAAAGGCCGCGAGCTGTCGTCGGCGAACGAAAACCATCAGGTGTATTTCCACAAGGTGGGCACGCCGCAGTCGGCCGACGAGCTGGTCTTCCAGGACCCGGCCAATCCCCAACGGTTCCACGGGGTCGGCACGACCGAAGACGAGCGGTTCGCCATCCTGGATGTGTCGGACCGCGGCAAGGGCAAGAAGGGGAACGCGGTGTTCGTCAGGGACCTGTCGAAGAACGACACGGCGTTCCGTCCCCTGATCGGCACGATCGGCGACGACTCGTTCAACGTGATCGATAACGTCGGCGACAAGCTGCTCGTCCAGACCGATCGCGGCGCGCCGAACGGCAGGGTAGTGCTCGTCGATCCCGCGCAGCCAGACGGGTCGAACTGGAAGACCGTGCTGCCGGAGCGCGCGGAACCCCTGCAGGGCGCGTCCACCGCAGGGAACAAGCTGTTCGTGCGCTACCTGAAGGACGTGGCTACGGTGGCGTCGGTGCACGCGCTCGACGGCACGCTCGAGAACGAGATCGTGCTGCCGGGCCCGGGCACCGCCGGCGGCTTCGGTGGCGAGCGCGACGACACCTTCGTGTTCTACACCTTCACGTCGTTCAGCGTGCCGCCCACCATCTACCGTTACGATATCGCGACCCGGAAGAGCAGCGTGTTTCGCACGCCCGAGATCCCGGGCTTCAACGCGGCGGCGTACGAGTCGACGCAGGTTTTCTACACGAGCAAGGACGGCACACGGGTACCGATGTTCCTCGTCTACCGAAAGGGCCTGAAGCTCGACGGCACGAATCCGGTGCTGCTGTCGGGGTACGGCGGGTTCAACATCACCACGGCGCCCGGCTTCAGCGCGCTGCGGGTTGCGCTCCTCGAGCAGGGCTTCGTGTACGCGTCGGCGAACATGCGCGGCGGCGGCGAGTACGGCGAGAAGTGGCACGAGGCTGGGATGAAGCTGAAGAAACAGAACGTCTTCGACGACTTCATCGCCGCGGCCGAGTGGCTGATCGCCAACAAGTACACCTCGTCGTCGAGGCTGGCCATTCAGGGCGGCTCGAACGGCGGCCTGCTGGTGGGCGCCGTGATCAACCAGCGGCCCGACCTCTTCCGCGTGGCCATCCCCCAGGTGGGCGTGATGGACATGCTGCGGTTCCACAAGTTCACGATCGGCTGGAACTGGATCGCAGACTACGGGTCGAGCGACAACGCGGACGAGTTCAAGGCGCTGTACGCCTACTCGCCGCTGCACAATATCAAGGCGGGCGTGAAGTACCCGGCCACGCTCATCACGACGGCGGACCACGACGACCGGGTGGTGCCGGCGCATTCGTTCAAGTACGCGGCGACGCTGCAGGAGCACGCCAGCCGCGAGACGCCGATCCTGATCCGGATCGAGACCAGGTCGGGCCACGGCGCCAGCAGCACGACGAAGCAGATCGAGTCGATCGCCGACATCTACGCGTTCATCTTCTACAACATGGGGGTGACACCGGCGTTCGCGGCGCGATGAGCCGGGTCTCCCGCGGTCCCGGGAGGAGGACGCCATGGTCGCCCATGGCGTCCGGTCGATCAGAACTGGAGAGGGCTCATGAGAGCCCTATTGCCAGAGCCCATGCAATGGCGCGGCGCAAGCCCAACGCTCCGACCGGTCGCGGCCAGATAACAGAACGCCCCTTATCGGACACCGCCGGCGCGTCGGCGCCGCCACACCGCATACGAACAGCCCCCAACTCCGGCCAACCGTATCAGCCCGGCCGGGTGACGTCAACCGGATGCTCGGCTTTCTCAGCGAAGCGCCGCACGCGAGGACATCGAACCCGCCGCCTTCGCGCGAGCGCTACGGCGTGCCTCGCCGAAGGCGTGGCGGAGGCGGGAAGACGCGACGCATCAGGTCGGCCCACGTGCGGTCGGTCGGCCGCGAAGGCGACCGCGCGCCGGTCGACGCCGGCTCGTGACGGCGCTGCGCAGGCCGTTCGACCCAGTCACCGCACCCCGTTCGATTCCGCTCACGGCAGGCATGCGCACCGTATGGTGCGTCTGGAGATCCATCCGGCGTGAGGTCCGCCCGGGGCGTGTCGTCGAGCGCGCCGCCGGGAGTTCATGAGCGCCTATCACCCGGATGGATCGCTGGCGCCCCGCGACATCGTCGCGCGCGGCATCCATCAGCTGATGCACGAAACGGGCGACCCGTGCGCGTATCTCGATATCACCCACAAGCCGGCCGACTGGATTCGCCACCGGTTCCCCAGCATCGACGCCAAGTGCCGCTCGGTCGGGATCGACATGACGGTGGACAGGATTCCGGTGGTGCCGGCGGCGCACTACAGCTGCGGGGGCGTGGCAGTCGACGGATGGGGCCGCACCAGCATGGCCCGGCTGCGTGCGGTGGGCGAGGTGTCGTGCACCGGATTGCACGGAGCCAACCGGCTGGCCAGCACCTCGCTGCTCGAATGCCTGGTCTGGGGCACGCGCGCCGGCCAGGACGCCGCCCGGGCCCTGGCGTCTGGCGACCATACGTACCTGCCCGAGATCGACCCGTGGAAATACGAGGCCGATCCGGTCGACCCGGGCGCACGAAATCCTGCGCGAACTGCACATCGAGATTGGCAACTTCTAC
>CAYHSN010000347.1:0-4258 GCA_964359235.1 uncultured Vicinamibacterales bacterium
CGTCCTCCCGAGTCCCGAGCCCCAAGTCCCCCTGTCCTGAGCCTGTCGAAGGACCGCGCGCGAGGCGAGCGGTCAGCGCGGCTGGGCCACGACCTCGGCGTACACCGTCCCGCCCGCGTCCTGCCGCTTGATGTCGTCGAGCACACGCGCGAGGTGAACGGCCTGGTTGACCGGCTCCGGGCTCCCCTCGCGAAACCCGAGATGGTGCAGGCCGACAACGCGTCCGCCGTTCCAATCGAGCACCGGGGATCCCGAGCTTCCGCCGAGGGTGTCGCACAGGTGGCCGAAGTCGCTGAAGTCGCCCGGCGCGAGCCCGAGGCGCCGGACGCCCGCGGCGCGACAGTCGGCAATCGACACCTGCTTGGGCCGACCGCCGGGATGCTGAACGATGACCAGGGGGTGGCCCTCGTCGGAGAGCGGGCTCGACCCGACGTAGAGCCGGCCGTAGGCCGGCCCCGGTTCCCGGGCGAGCAAAAGCAGCGAGTAATCGAGAGACGCGCTGGATGCGATGAGCGCCTCGGCTCTGATCCTCACAGGCGCGCGACTCGCATCGTCGTAGCCGAAGTCGGCGACGGCCGACGCCAGCTCGGCGCTGGTGATGCAATGCTGATTGGTGAGGAGCAGCCGGCGGCCGACGAGGAATCCGGTGCACGTGGCCTGCCCCTGGCCCGCCAGCATGAACCGCAGACGCGCGACGGGTGGGCCGAGGCGCCGGATTCTGACCGGCGCCAAGTTGATGGGAATCCGCTGGTCCGGCCCGGAGATCGCCTGCGGCGTGGACGGGATCACGGTGTACGCCAGCTGCTCGATCCGGAGCACCGGAAGGCGGTCGGCGGCGGCGGCCCACAGCTCGACGACCGCCACGGCACCCGGCACCTCGTCTGTCCACAGCTCGCCGGCCACAACGGCCGGATCGCCGGGCGCGAACCGCTCGGTTTCGTTGCCGTCGCCGTCCTTGATCCTGATCGTCCACGTTCCGTCGCGAAGGCTGCCGGTCAGCCGAACCTGGACGCGCACGGCGCGCGGCGCGCCCATCTCGGGCCGCGCGGGCACGTCGGCGCGCCAGACGAGACCGGTCGTCGGGGCGGCGCCAGCCGAGGTAAACGGTCCCACGGACGCCACGCGCATGTCGACGTTCAGCACGCGATCCCTGGGAATTTGAATCGGCCGATCTTGCTGGACGCCGCCGCCGATTGCGGGCGCGGACACATAGGCGGCAATGAGCGAGACGCCCGCGAGCTCGAGCATCGAGGCGCGCATCATCGGCTCACCACTTGACCGGTCCCAGATAGTCCTGGAACTCGGCGAGGTCGGTCTCGACCAAGGGGCCGACCGGCCGGAAGTTCTGGTCGGTCAGGCGATACCGGATGGGCCACGTCCCCACCTGGACGCTGACGATGTGGAGCTTATCGTCGGCATCGGCGTAGGCCAGCCGATACCAGGTTCCCTTGTTCTGCAGCCGCCTTACACTCCTCAGTGCCAGAGGAACGCTCGTGCCGCGGATGATGAACTCCAGGTTCTGTCGACCCGGCGCGAGCTCGACCAGGATCTCCGCACTGTTCTGCATCAACGCCGCCAGTCTGGGCGGCCGCAGCGCGCGGCGGACGTTCAGGCGGCCGCCCACGATCTGCCCGGACATCGTGGACAGATGGTCGGTCGCGGCGATGATGCGCTGCTTGATGAGCGCGGGCTCGGCGACGCCCTGCGCGCGCAGCAGCGCCGCCGTCGCCGTCACGATCGGCGTCGCGAACGACGTGCCCTCCACCGGCACGTAGCTGCGCCCTTTGCCCGCGGCATAGAAGTCTCGTGCGGGCGCGGCGACGTGGACGAAGCGAGGGCTGTAGTTCGAGCTGGGGAGGCGCCCTTGCCCGTCGAGCGTCGTGCCCGTCACCACGATGACGTTCTTTTCGTCGCCCCAGCACACGGGGTACCGCCTCGTCCGCCGGCAGACCTCCGCGTCGTTGTTGCCCGCAGCCACTACGAACAACGCTTTATCCTGATGGCGCGTGATGAGGTCCCAGAGGGACTCGGATTCACCCTGCAGCTCGACGCTCAAGTTGAAGATGCGTGCCGGCGTGTGCGCGATGGCGTACTCGATGTCGCCCGAGAGGCCCGGCTCCTCCTTGTGCACGGGCACGATGAAGCTATTCGGTGCGAACCCCGTCGCGGGGAACCCGCGCCGGGCCGCCACGAGGGACGCCACCGCCGTGCCGTGGTCGGCCTGATCGAACTTGCGAACCCCCAGGGTCTGCGCCCCGGCGGCGGGCGGGGCCGGCGGCGGAGCGGCCGGTGAAGAGGCCATCGGCGGCGCGGACGCGGGCGGAGGCTCAACGTCGATGATCGCCGTGCCCCCCGCCTCGTCCACGAATGCCGGGTGGCTTCGATCGATCTCTTCCTCTGCGATGCCCACGTACTCGGATCCCTCGCCGGCCGATGGTACGTCGTATCCGATCGTCTGGCGCAGGCGGTCGTGCGCCTGGCTCACCGTGTTCAGGTCGGTCGGTGGGTCGGCGGGTTGAGCGCTCGACGGCTGCCGCGACGGCGCGCGCTCGAGCGACCTCAGTTTCAGCACGCCGTTGTAGGCCGCAAGCAGCCGCGAGAGCCCCGACTTGGGAGAGCGCAGGTCGGCGACGCGCACGGCGGCGAGGTACCGCACGGCCTCGAATGGCACCTCGTAGGTGCCGAACTTCTGATCGCGCACGTGTGCCGACGGATCCGGCAGGTCAGCCCAGCGATTGATCGCCTTTAGATGATCCTCGGTCTGGAGCCTGGCGAAGGCCGGATCCCGGATATCGGCGTCGACCACCGCGCCCAGCGTGCGCGTCCCGTCGAGCGTGACCCGGCGCACGTCGATATAGCTCTCGGAATACAGATCCGGCACCTGGATAGGCTGCCCGGCCTGGAGCGGACGAATCGTGCCGTCCGGCTCGCACAACGGGCGGTTGAGCCCGCACAGGACGGGTGCGAAGTCCTCGACGTAGCCGGCCGGCAACACCGATTCGCGCTTCAGCGTGTTCGCCACGTTGTCCTGCACGGTGATCGTGCGGGTCGACAGGAGCCTCGTGCGCTGCAGGTACTCGTACAGTCCGACCATAGCCTCGCTCGGCGCGCGCTCCAGGCGAATCTCGACCGGCACCATGCGCGGCCACCTGGTCACGTCGCCGCGGCCGGCGTCCAGGATCCAGAGGTCGTCTGACGTCGCCAGGACCCGCGCGGGCTTGAACGTGGCGCCGGAGGACAGCGGCAGCCGCACGGTGCGCGCGTCATACAGCGAGGCCACGAACAGACTGTTCGTCTGCTGATCGATCACGTAGACGAGGCCCGCGTGAACGGCGAGCGGGCCGGGCCGGGCCACCCCGGGATAGTCGTCGCGCTTGACGACGCGCGGTCCGAGCTCGGTGCGCATCTCGTAGCGCGTGACGGGCAGAGCCGAAGTGTCCACGGTGCGCTGCAGGACCGACGTTTTCCGCGCATCGCCGCCGGTCAAGCCGACACGGATCATCGCGCCCGACTCGGGACTCGACACCACCAGCTCCTCGTCCGTACCGCCCAAGTACGCACTCGCGTCGAGCACCACACCCGTCGGTGCCACGTCCCGCCGCGCGTCGGCGCCGTCCACCTTAATCCGGAACAGCATGCCCGCGCCCCGATCGGCGACGAACAGATCCGGTCCTGCCACGGCGAGATCCGCGGGTGCGCGCAGCGGCGGGCCCTTGTGGATGAGGGTATCTGACGTCTTTCCATCGAGGCCGACACGGTAGATCGCAGCCGCGGAACCGTCGGCTACGTACAGCGCGGTCCTGGAGCCGGCAAGCCCGGTGATCGCGCCGATGGCGAGCGACACGGGCACGGTCTCCCACTCGCCGCTTCCCTTGAGCGCGCGCCGGACCAGCACGCCGCCGGTGGTTGCGGCGAAGAGCCACGTCCCGTCGGTGGCGAGCGGCGACGCCGGCGCGATCGCCGGCCTGGACGGCTCCACTGCGCGTTCCTGGCGGCCCGCGAGAGGCGACGCGAGCATCAGCGTGAACGACACGCCCACGAGTACGACACGAACGCGACCGGACAGCCTTCGTGTCATGGTGCTTTCCGGCGCGGCTCCCGGCGCCGGCCTCCTCGTCTTCTCTCGATGGTGACTTCGACCCTACCCGCCCGCGCCGGGCGCCGATTCCACGACGTCCCAGATCAGGTCGAACACGGCTTCCTTGATCAAGTCGGAATGGCCCAGAATGACATCACTGGCGTCGACGCTCACCAGCGC
>CAYHSN010000348.1:0-4255 GCA_964359235.1 uncultured Vicinamibacterales bacterium
CCTGGTACTGGACTTCGTCGTACAGCGTGGCCGTCTGACCCGTCTCTTTCGCGCGTCAGCGTCAGCTCGGTAGTTGATGGGCTGGGCCGGGATTTTGCGCACGCAGCGTGAGGGGAAAACGAAAGTCCCCCTCGCGGAGCTTGATTAGAGCCGCCGGAGGGGGTTTCCTTCTTGATTGCCAGACCAAGAAGGAGATCTCTTTGTCGCATGAATTGCTTCGCGATTCCAGACTCTTCGCACTCCTGCTCCACGTCGATATGGAGTACGCCGCCCAAGTGCGCACCGGCCGGTGCGCCGTGTGCGGCGGCCGGCTGGACACGTCGAACTACCCGCGCAAGCCGCGGGGCGGACCGCCGGCGGAACTCGCGTCCGAGTACTCCCTGCGCTTCAGTTTCTGTTGTGCCGTGGACGGCTGCCGAACGCGCGCTACGCCGGTTTCCGTTCGCTTCCTGGGTCGGCGCGTCTACCTCGGCGCCGCGGTCGTCCTCGTTTCCGCGATGCTCCACGGCGTCACCGAGAAGCGCGTTGCGGAATTGCGGGATCGCGTTCACCCTACGCTCGGCAAGGACACTCTCCTGCGCTGGCGTACGTGGTGGCGCGAGACGCTCCCGGAGATGCCGTTCTGGAAGGCCGCGCGCGCGTGTTTCGACCGCCCCGTCGACGAGGCCGATCTCCCGGCGTCGCTCCTGGCGCGCTTCGGTGACGACGAACGCGACCGCCTCGTCGCCGCGCTGAAATTCCTCTCGCCGCTCACGGCGCGACCACGCTCGGCGAGGGCCGGATGATCGCCCGCAGAAGTTGCGACGTTCCGCGCGGCCCTCGGGCGCGGTAAGGTTCCTCCATCGCGGAAGGAGGAACCGAATGACCCGATCCGACGACGAACGCCACGACGGCTGGGCGAGGCTGCGCTTCGCGGTGGTCGGTCCGCTGCTCTCGGCGCCGCCGCCCCAGGGCGAACTCCGCGCGGAGCTCGAGAAGCTCGTCGCGAAGACCTGGCTTCACCCGATGACCGACGAGCCGGTGCGGTTCGGCGTGTCCACCATCGAGCGCTGGTACTACGCCGCCCGGAACGAGCGCCGGGATCCGGTGCGCGCGCTCCGACGGCGCGTGCGCGAGGACGCCGGCCGTGCGCGCGGCATCTCGGCGCGCCTAGCCGACGCGCTGCGCGCGCAGTACGCCGCGCACAAGACGTGGAGCGTGCAGCTCCACGTCGACAACCTCCGGGTCCTCGTGGCGCAGGATCCCACGCTCGGACCCATGCCCTCCTACTCGACCGTCCGCCGCTGGATGAAATCCCAGGGCCTCTTCCGCCAGAAGCGCGTCAAGCGGCGCGACACGCCCGGCGCCGCTCGCGCCGAAGAGCGTCTCGAGTCGCGCGAGGTGCGCAGCTACGAGAACCCGTTCGTCAGCGGCCTATGGCACACCGACTTCCACGTCTGCTCCCGAAAGGCCGTGACGCGCGCGGGCCGATGGGTCACGCCGCATGCCTTCGCCGCCCTGGACGACCGCTCCCGCCTTGGATGCCACGTCCAGTGGTACCTCACCGAGAGTTCCGAGACGCTCGCGCACGGCCTTTCGCAGGCCTTCCAGAAACGCGGCCTTCCGCGCGCCCTCATGACCGATCGGGGCAGCGCGATGCTCGCCGCCGAGATCCGCGAAGGCCTCCACCGACTCTCGATCACGCATTGCCCCACGCTCGAATACAGCCCCTATCAGAACGCCAAGCAAGAGGCCTTCTGGGGTCCGTTGGAAGCCCGCGTGCTGGCCATGCTCGAAGGCGTGAAGGATCTGACGGTGGACCTCCTCAACGAAGCCACGCTCGCGTGGCTGGAACTCGAATACAACCGTCACTTCCACCGCGAGATCGGCGTCGCGCCGCTGGCGCGTTTCCTGGCCGGTCCATCCCAGGCACGCCCCTGTCCGTCCAGTGACGATCTGCGCCGCGCCTTCCGCCTGCGCACGACGCGCGTCCAGCGCCGAAGCGACGGCACCGTCTCCGTCGAGGGCGTCCGCTTCGAGGTGCCCAACCGCTTCCGTCATCTCGATCGCGTGACGCTGCGCTATGCGCGTTGGGACCTCACGTCGATCGACTTGGTCGACCCGCGCACCGACGACGGGCTTGCCGCGCTCTATCCGCTCGACAAGGCGGCCAACGCCGACGGGCGCCGACGCGCGCTGTTGCCGATCGGCGATCCCGCCCCGCCGCCGGCGAGCGGGATCGCTCCCCTCCTCAAGAAACTCCTGGCCGAGTACGCGGCGACCGGTTTGCCGCCGGCCTACATCCCTCTTCCGGAGAACCGCCCATGAACAAGAACCTGCTGTCCCCGTACGGCCTGAAATGGAATCCGTTCTCGCCCGATCTGCCGACGGAGGCGCTGCTGCTGACGGCCAAGGTCGAGAGTTTTCTCTTCCGCATCGAGCAGACCCATCTTCGGGAAGGCGGCTTCGCCCTCGTCACCGGCGATCCCGGCACCGGAAAAAGCGTCACCTTGCGGATGCTGGCGGAGCGCCTCTCGCGCGTGCCGGGCGTCACCGTCGGCGCCATCGCGCGCCCGCAGGGCAACGTCGCCGACTTCTACCGCGAGATGGGCGAGATCTTCGGCGTGCCCCTCAAACCCCACAACCGCTGGAACGGCTTCAAGGCGTTGCGCGAGCGGTGGCTGGCGCACGTCGACTCGACGCTGGCGCGCCCGGTGCTCCTGATCGACGAGGTCCAGGAGATGACGGTGCCGGTCCTCTGCGAACTCCGGCTCCTCTCCAGCCTCAAGTTCGACTCGCGGACTCTCCTGTCGGTCGTGCTCGCCGGCGACGGTCGCTTCGTCGAGAAGCTCCGGCGCGACGATCTTATGCCGCTCGGAAGCCGCCTCCGGGCGCGACTGGTGCTGGAGGCCGCGACCTCGGAGGAACTTCTGACCTGCCTCAAGCACCTGCTGGCGACATCGGGGAACCCGGCGCTGATGACCAAGGAACTGATGGCGACGCTGGCGGATCATGCGATGGGCAACTACCGGGTGCTCACGACGATGGCCGGAGAACTCCTCTCCGCCGCCGTCCAGCGCGAGATCCCTCAGCTCGACGAGAAACTCTTCCTGGAGGTGTTCGGAGGCGCGCGGAAAGTTTCCTCCGGTGCCGCGGCCGCCGCGCCTGCACGCGCGGGGAGGCGCTCGTGAACACGTTCTCCTTCCGGCGCGCCTGCGAGCTGGAGCGGTGTCCCGAGGACCGGAAGTGGCTCGTCGAAGGGCTCTGGTCCGATCGGGCGGTCGGCATCGTGGGCGGCGAGCCCAAGTGCTGCAAATCGTTCCTCGCTTTGGACTTCGCCGTCGCGGTCGCGTCGGGGACGCCGTGCCTTCGGCGGTTTGCGGTCAAGCAGAAGGGGCCGGTGCTCGTGTTCGCGGCGGAGGATGCCCAGCACGAGGTGCGCGCGCGCCTGGAGGGACTCTCGCAGGTGGCCGGAGTGCCCTTCGGGGACCTCGACGTCCACGTGATCACCGCGCCCATCGTCCGCCTGGACCTGGAAGACGACTGCCGGAAGCTCTCGGCGACCGTCGAGGCGCTACGGCCGAAGCTCCTGGTGCTCGATCCCTTCGTTCGGCTGCACCGCCGGGACGAGAACGTCGCCTCCGACGTCGCGCCGCTCTTGGCGTACCTGCGCCAGATCGAGCGGCGATTCCATGCCGCCGTGCTTCTCGTTCACCATTCACGCAAGGGAGCGGCCCATGTCCGGGCGGGACAGGCCCTTCGAGGTTCGTCGGAACTCCACGCCTGGGGGGACTCCAACCTCTACATACGTCGCAAGGGGGAGGACGTGCTCTTGCTGAGCGCGGAGCATCGCGCCGCCGCTCCCCTCGCCGAGGTGGCTCTCGAACTGCGCGTCCGCGGCGAGGTCCGGACGCTGGAAGTCGTGGATCGGCCTATCGCTTCCGACGAAGCCAGGACGGCCCTCTCTGCCGCGGAGCGCATCGAGCAGGCTCTCTCGGAAGCGACCGAACAGGTGGGCATCCACGAACTCCGGAAGGTCTGCCGCATGCGCATGGCCAGCTTGTGCGGCGCGCTCACCGAACTGGTCGCCGATGGACGCGTCCTCAAGTCCGGCGACGGCTATCAGCTCGCGATGAACGCATAGCTCACCAGGAGACAGGACACCCGTCGAGGGAGACCTTGGCGGCCTGGCCCTGGAGAGAGGGGGCGTTTCCGTTTCCCGTTTCCCCACACCCTTACACTCGTGCGGAAACGGAAACGGGAAACCCCTCAATTA
>CAYHSN010000349.1:0-4239 GCA_964359235.1 uncultured Vicinamibacterales bacterium
AAATGAAACGAGGACTCGGGACTTGGGACTGGGGACTCGGGTTTGTCGCGGTCGCGCTGCTGGCCGCCACGTGCGCGAAGGCGCCTGCGCGTGTCGCGCCCTCGGCACCCGCCCCGCCGGGACCTGCGCCCGAGGCGCTCGCGCGCGTCTGGGACGCCGAGCACGTGTCGTCGCCCTTCTCGCCGCTCGTCAACCACGCCGAGGTCGCGAAGAGGCTGGATGGCCTGAAGCAGGCGGCGCCGGACCTCTTCGCCATCGAGCCGATCGGCCAGTCGATCGAGGGCCGTTCGATCAACCACGTCCGCTTCGGCCGCGGATCCTTCGTCGTCCTGCTCTGGTCGCAGATGCACGGCGACGAGCCGTCGGCGACCTCGGCGCTCTTCGATGTGTTCGAGTACCTTCGCCGACATCGCGACGAGCCAGTCGCCCGCCGCATGCTCGACGCGCTCACGGTCCACGTCGTCCCCATGCTCAACCCGGACGGCGCCGCGCGCTTCCAGCGCCGGAACGCGCAGAGCATCGACATCAATCGCGACGCGCTGAGCCTGCAGACGCCGGAGGGACAGCTCCTGAAGTCGCTGCGCGACCGGTTGAGCCCGCGCATCGGGTTCAACCTGCACAACCAGAGCTGGCGCACGTCGGTCGGGCGTCCGCCGAAGCCCGCGTCGATCTCGCTTCTGTCGGTCGCCTTCGACGAAGCGCGCAGCGTGAACGAGGGCCGCGTGCTGACGAAGAAGACCTGCGCGATCATTCGCGACGCGCTCGAGCCATTCGCCCTCGGGCAGATCGGGCGGTACGACGATGAGTTCGAGGTGAGGGCGTTCGGGGACAACGTGACGAAGTGGGGGACGCCGGTGGTGCTGATCGAAACCGGCGGATGGCCCGGGACCGGGAACCCCGATCCCACGCTCGTGCGCCTGAACTTCACCGCGATCCTCACGGCCCTCGACGCGCTCGCGACCGGCCGCGTGCACGAGGCCGATCCCGCGCGCTACGATTCGCTGCCCGAGAACGAGTCGCGCCTCTTCTACCTGCTCGTGAAGAACGCCTCGATCGTGAACGGCGCCGGCGTCGCGCCGTTCACCGGCGACCTCGGCATCGTCTCGAACCGCTTCGTGGCCGACGAAGGCGGTCGCAAGTCCGTGCGCCTGTCGCTGCGGATCGAGGACCTGGGTGATCTGCGCACGTTCGGCGCGCTCGAGACGATCGACGCCACCGGCCTCGTCGCGACGCCAATGTTCGGCGAGGATCTGCTGAAGCCGGGGCAGGACGTGACGCTGCCGGCGTGGACGATGCAGCAGAAGAGCCACGCGACGCTGGAAGTGGGGCAGCCGGGCGGCGTCGTGCTGCTGAGACCGCTTGGCGAGGGCCGCTATCGCGTCGAGCGCGTCGTCGCGCCGGTCGTGACGCTCCGGTAGAGGCGGCCGCTCGGCACCTCTCAGACAGCGGAATCCCGGTTTGGGGGCACTCGCCGCGTTGCCATTTGCTGCCGAAGTAAGCTGGTATTAGCCCTGAATCGCCCGGCGTGCTCGCTCACCAGGTCCATCTCGCGGAGAACGGCCAAGTCCCTCAGCAGAGTCCGTTCGGATAACGCCGAATACTCACGTGCCAACTGCGGCGTCAACAGCAGAAACTCGTCCGCGGACATGTCCTTGTTCAGGGGCATGTTCAACACAAGGTCGCGACGACGTTTGAACACGTTCTTCTTTCGATAACGCTGTTCAGCGAACCGGTCGTGGACCAACGTGCGCCATGCCATCTCAAACTGACTCGCCTGTATCGTTCTGAGGCTCTCGAGAAGGCCATCCCGATAGCCTTGAACGGCATAGGCGATGAAAGAACTGAGGTCCTTTCCCCTGTTCGCCTTATCCAACTGGCGATAGTACTCGGCCCGCGTCAAGTTGTAGAAATTGGACAGGATGTGTGACGCGATATCAGGATTGCCCGCGCGCAGGAGGATGAAGAATTCGAGAAGTCTCCCCGTTCTTCCGTTTCCATCTCCGAACGGGTGAATCCACTCGATGTAGACGTGAGTGACAATCGCCTGAATGACGGCGTCGGCAAAGGGTTGTTGGCCTGACCCAAAGGCAAACTCCTGCTGCAGCCAGTTGCACAGGCGGTCAACCAGAACGGGTACATCCTGATGCCTGGGGCACTTGTACGGACCGACCACCCGCTCATCCTGTCGAAGCTGTCCAGGGATGGCGTCGAAGTGCTCGCCCAACTCCTTGCCGACATGATGATGGAACCGTTTGATCAGTTCTGCCGAGATGAGAGGTGCCTTGCCGTCAACGGCGACCTCTTGCAGGAGCATGTTCATCGCGTCGAGGATGTTTCGGACCTCGCGCGCTTGGTACTCCTTGCTGGGCGGCAGAGAGCCGCCCTCTGCCACCTTCTCCACTTCCGCCTCCGTCAATGTGTTTCCCTCAATGGCCGTGGTTGCCTGCGCCCCCTTGATCAACGACACGTTTAACAAGCGTGTGTGATACTCGGGTCGAAGCGGCATCTCACGGATGGCGGAAATGATCGCGTCGCACTGACCGAGCTGGTAGTGGACGCGAGGGGTGAGCTCCCAGTGCTTTCCGAAGGGCATGTGGGGGTAGCGGTTCAGTAGCTCAGAGACGTCAGACATGACAAATACACCCTAGTATTTGCCATTTGGGCTGTCAAGGTGCAATTCACGTCTTCTCGCCTGGAATCAGACATGATTCGGACCTCGACGTCTCACCTGGCGCCGCAGCTGACGGCGGACGCGCCATGAACCGCGGCCGGCGGGACCGAAGGTCCACGCCGTTTCCGTGACGAAGATCGGCTAACATGGCGCCGTACGCCTGCCTCCTCCTCGATGATCGGCCAGGTTCTGGGCCACTACCGTATCGCCGAGCGCATCGGCGCCGGCGGGATGGGCGTGGTGTATCGAGCGCACGATGAGCGCCTCCATCGCGACGTGGCCCTCAAACTGCTGCCGGGAGGCGCCCTGAGCGATGAGGTCGTCCGCAGGCGCTTCCGGAACGAGGCGCTAGCGCTCTCCAGGACGACCCACCCGAACATCGCCACCATCCACGACTTCGACAGCGAGCACGGCGTCGATTTCCTGGTGATGGAGTACATCCCGGGCCCGACGCTGGCGGAGAAGCTGGCGGGTGGCCCGCTGCCCGAGCCGGCGATCGTCCGGCTGGGGATCCAGCTTGCCGACGGCCTGATGGCGGCCCACGCGCGGGGTGTTGTGCATCGCGATCTCAAGCCGAGCAACCTGAAGGTGACCGACGACGGCCGCCTCAAGATTCTCGATTTCGGGATTGCGCGGCGCCAGGCACGCTCGGACGACACGACGGTGGCCGACACCGAGGGGCGACGGCCAGCCGGATCGCTGCCCTACATGGCGCCGGAGCAGATCCGCGGCGATCCGGTGGACGTCCGGACGGACATCCACGCCGCCGGCGCGGTCCTCTACGAGATAGCGACCGGACGGCGGGCGTTCTCTGAGGAAAACGACGTCCAGCTCATGCACGCCATCCTGACCAGGGTGCCCGAGCCTCCGACGCGGGTGAACCCCGGCGTGTCGGCCGCCCTCGACCGCATCATCCTCAAGAGCCTCGACAAGGATCCCAACTGCCGGTACCAGTCAGCCATCGAGCTGCAGGTGGATCTGCAGCGGCTCGGGCGCGCCACCGACGCAGCCGGCGTCGCGGCGCACCCGGAGACGAAGCCCCGACGCCGCACGCCGCGCCTGATGTCGTGGCTCCCGGAGAGCCGCCGTGCGCGCGCCGTCGGTCTGCTGCTCGGCCTCGCCGTCCTGTCATGGCTGGCGTGGCCCGCGGTCAGGCGCCCGGGGCCGCCCACCGTTCCATCGGGATCGCGACTGAGACTGGCCGTGCTGCCGCCGCAGAATTTCTCTGGACAGAGTGCCGTGGCGGAATGGCCGACGCTCGTGCAGGCGCTCGTGGCCAGCGAGCTGACAGGCGTTCAGGAGCTGGGCGTGCTGGACCCGGTGAGCCTCAACGGGCTGCTGCTGAGCGTCCTCGGGACCAGTGCGCCGCAACGCGGGTCGCGGCTGGCCGACGTGCTCGAGAAGTCCGGTGTCGCGCTCGCGATCGACGGCAACATCACCGCGGTCGCAGGCGGGTACCGGCTACAATGGAACCTCCTCGACGTGTCGGCCGGTGAGATCACGTTCTCCCATCGCGCCGACGTCGCCGGCGAGCATGAGCTTGCGGGGGTTGCTCGAGGGCTGGCTGC
>CAYHSN010000350.1:0-4218 GCA_964359235.1 uncultured Vicinamibacterales bacterium
GTGAGAATGTGAGGATGTGAGAATGTGAGAATGTGAGGATGTGAGAATGTGAGGACATGGCTCTTGGTGCAAGTCCTCAAGTTCTCCAATCCTCCCATTCTCCAATCCTCCCATTCTCAGTACACTCCCGGAATCATCCGCCACCGCACTCTCCGCGCATACTCGTCGTATGCCGGGCCGAACTCCTCGCGGAGCGATCGCTCCTCCCACGCAATCCCGATCGCGAGATAGACGAGGCTCAGGGCGGCAAAAACCAGACGGTCGATCGTCAGGTCCGGCGTGGCGGCCATGAGCAGCATCGTGCCCAGATAGATCGGATGGCGGACGACGCGATACGGGCCGTCCGTTTCGAGGCGGCCCATCTCGTGCGCGGCCGGGGCGTCCCGGAGCACGGGCGCCTCGTGCCGCACCTGTCTGATGCCGGCGAGATCGAAGACATCGATCGATCGCGCCGAGCGGAGCGCGAACACCATGCCGCCGAGTTGCGCGAGGACGAACGGCGCGCGCGCCCAGCCTTCGAACCGGTAGAGCCGGCCCGGCAGATCCTGCCACCACCAGCAGACGGCGAAGAACAGCAGGCTCGCGATCCAGACGTACGTGGCGCGCTCCAACGACGCCGGTATCATCCGGGCCAGCCACCGCTTGGCGGTGGAACGCGCCATCAGGCTGTGATGCGCGGCGAAGGCCGCGAAAAGCAGCGTGTCGACGAGCAGGGCGCGCCAGACAGGCCGCGCGGCGCCGGCGGGCTCGCCGGTGAGCACGGCGCCGTAGAAGTAGAGGAAGTAAGCCATCGAGCCGACGAACACGGCGCCGGCGCCCCACGCGTACGCGAGCGCGAGGCGTCGTGCGAACGGGCGGGATGGGGTGTCGGCCGGCGTCATCGTGCTGGTGGCAGCGGGGGACTATTATAGAAGTATGGCCGCCAGCGCGGCGCCGCGGGTCGCGATCACGGGGATCGGTGTCGTGTCGCCGTTCGGCGCCGGCCGCGAGGTGTTCTGGGAGAGCATCCGGCGCGGCCGAAGCGGCGTGCGGGCGATCACCGAGTTCGACGCGTCGCGGTTTCCGTGCATGGTCGCGGCGCCGGTGCCGGCAGTAAGCATCGAAGACAACCCCGACCTCGCCGCGCGTGCGGATCCGAAGCGCTACTCGAAGGCCTCGCGCATCGCGGTCCTTGCGGCGCTCGAGGCGTGGCGCGACGCCGGCTGCCGCATCGCCGAGCCGGACGCCGGCGTGATCGTCGGGAGCGGCGCCGGCGGCATCGACATCGGCGAGAGCCAGTACCGCGAGTTCTTCACCGACAGTGGCAAGCGCGTCACGCCTTACGCCATCCCGGTCTCCATCGTCGGGATGGTGTCGAGCGAGATCTCGATCGCGCTCGAGTTGCACGGCATGAGCCACGTGCTGTCGACCGGCTGCACGAGCTCGACCGACGCGATCGGGTACGCGGCCGCGACCATCCGGTCGGGGGAGGCCGACGTGTTGCTCTCGGGCGGCGTCGATGCCTGCGTGACGCCGGGCATGGTCTTCGGCTTCTCGAGGATGCGCGCGGTCTCCACGCATTACAACGATCGGCCTGAGCAGGCGTCGCGGCCGTTCGATCGCGGGCGCGACGGGTTCGTGCTGGGCGAAGGGGCGTGGATGGTGGTCGTCGAGCGCGCGGACCGCGCGCGGGCGCGCGGCGCGCGGATCTACGCGACCGTCGAGGGCTATGCGTCCACCTGCGACGCGTACCACCGCGTGCAGATGGATCCGGACGGCGAGCAGATCGTTCGCGCGATGCGGCTCGCCATCGATCGCTCGGGTCGGCGGCTCGAGGAGATCGGCTATGTCAACTACCACGGCACGTCGACGGTCTTGAACGATGCCGTGGAGTCGCAGTGCGTGCGGCGCCTCTTCGGGACCCACGCCGATCGCCTGTCGGGATCGTCCACCAAGTCGATGATCGGGCACCCGCAGGGCGCGAGCGGCGCGGCGGGCATCGTCACGTCGGCGCTCGCGATATCGCGCCGCTTCCTGCCGCCCACCATTAACCAGGTCGAGCCAGATCCGGCGTGCGACCTCGATTTCATTCCGAACGAGGGCCGCCCGGCAAACATCCAGGCCGCGCTCTGCAATTGCCTGGGGTTCGGATCCAAGAACAGCGCCATCGTTCTCGGCGCGGTAGATTGACGGCAGGCGCTACAGATGCGCGTTGTCGCGCGGTCCTTCCCGGCTGCCGATCACCGCGAACGACAGCAGGATCACCGACAGATTCACGTACTCGAAGCGGGGGAACGATCCGCTGCCGAAGACGAGCGTCGGGGCGATGGTCACGGCGGCGATCACGGCGAAGAGCGCCCGCTGACTGCGGCGCGCGCGCACGATGGCATGGAGAACCAGGGCCGACCCGAGCGGCGCGAAGAAGAGCGCGACGGCCAGCGTCGTGAGCTTCTGGCCCGGCGCATAGCCGAGGTAGTGGGGCAATCGCGCCGCCGCCGCCGCAAGTGCCGCCGCGAGGTCGTTCGGCAGACTGCCCGTCGGCCGCACGAGCGCGCCGGTGTTCTCGACGAAGAACCGCCACTCGCCGGCGTAGTAGCGGTAGCCGGGCTGGTCGACGAAGTCACGCCGGCCGTACAGCAGACCGTCCGAGCCCCACAGCGTGGCCTCGCTCAGCATGTTTCGCGCGTACAGGGTGTACCGGTACGAGTCGTCCGCCTCGAAATGCACGATGGGGCTCGTGAAGAGGTCGGCGAAGGGCAGCACGAGGAGCACGAACAGGACGATCGCGAGCCCGAGCCGCGTTCGATCGAACCGGTTCCGCAGGACGGTCGCGACCGCGTACACCAGCGCGGCGACATAGGGCACGAGCAGCGCGATCGTGTGCATCCCGAGCGCGTGCGCATCGGCATAGAGGGGCGGTTTCAGGACGAAGGTCGCGATCAGTCCGGCGATGAGCAGCGCAGCGAACAACGCCGAATCGGCGCGGCGAGGCAGCGTCACGGGCATCGGCACACACTATACTGAAGGCCGGACGATGGTCGAAGTCCTCATCGCGGGCGCGGGTCCGGCCGGCGCGGTCGCGGCGATCGTGCTGGCGCGCGCCGGCGCACGCGTTCTGCTGGTCGACCGCGCGAAGTTCCCTCGCGACAAGCTCTGCGGCGACACGCTCAACCCCGGCTCGCTCGCCATCCTGCGTCGCCTCGGCCTCGACACGCGGGCCGAGCAGCGCGGCCTCCGCCTGGACGGCATGGTCGTGACGGGCGAGGGCGGCGTCCGCGTGCAGGCCGACTATCCCCGCACGCGCTACGGCCTCGCCATCGTCCGGCGCGAGCTGGACGCGTCTCTCGTCTCGTCCGCCATCGACGCCGGCGCGAAGTTCGAAGAGGGCGTCCAGGTGTGCGAGCCGATTGTCTATTCAGGTGAGCACGGACCCGAGGTGCGCGGCGCCGTGCTTGTCGGCCGCGACGGAAAGCGCCTGCGCGTCCCGGCCCTGGTCACGATCGCCGCCGACGGTCGCCGGTCAACGCTCGCGTTTGGCCTCGGCCTCGCGCGTCATCCCGACTGGCCCCGGCGCTGGGCCGCGGGCGGCTACTTCCAGCAGGTCGAGGGCCTGACGTCGCGCGGCGAGATGCACGTGCGGCGCGATCGGTACATCGGCGTGGCACCCGTGCCTGGCGGCCTGACCAACGCGTGTCTGGTGACGGAGGATCGGCGTGGCTTCCACGATCCGGCGACGCTGTTGCGCTTGGCGATCGACGCCGACCCGATCCTGCGCGACCGTTTCGCACACGCGCGCCTGGTCGCGCCCGTGATGTCGCTCGGCCCGCTTGCGGTCGATGCGACGGCTGCCGGCCTGCCCGGTCTGCTGCTCGCGGGCGACGCCGCGGGCTTCATCGATCCCATGACCGGCGACGGCCTGCGTTTCGCGCTGCGCGGCGGCGAGCTGGCGGCCAACGCGGCGCACGATGCGCTCCAACACGGCGCGGCGCACGCCCACGAGCGGCTCGCGGCCTGGCGGCGCGTCGAATTCGCCGGCAAGCAACGCTTCAACCGCACCCTCAGGCGGCTCGTCGGATCACCCGGGTCGGTGCGGGTCGCCGCCTTCGGCGCGCGCGTCGCGCCCGCCTTGCTCCGGCACGTCATCGGCTTTGCCGGCGATGTCGGGGCGGCCGGTGTCTAAGTTCAATGCAGAATGCAGAATGCAGAATGCAGAATGCAGAATGCAGAATGCAGAATGCA
>CAYHSN010000351.1:0-4204 GCA_964359235.1 uncultured Vicinamibacterales bacterium
GCGCCCGCAGGCCGGGCGCGGTCTTGCGGGTATCGAGGATGACGGCGCGCGTGCCTTGCACCGCCTCTACGAACCGGCGGGTGAGGGTGGCGATGCCGGACATGCGCTGCAGGCAGTTGAGGGCGACGCGCTCGGCGCTGAGCAGCGCACGCCCGGGCCCGCTCATCGTGGCGAAGACTTGTCCCTCCTCGACTCGGTCGCCGTCCGTGACGCGGGTGGAGAACTGCACGCGCTCATCAATGAGGGCGAAGGCGAGGCGGGCCACTGCCAACCCGGCGACCACGCCCGGTTGTTTGGCGAGGAAACGGCCTGCCAGCTGCGCCTCGGCCGGGAGTGTGGAATCAGTCGTGACGTCGCCGGAGCCGATGTCCTCGGCCAGCGCGCGACGCACAATGGCTTCCACCTCGGCGAGATCTACGGTCGTGGAAAGCACTGCGCTCTGAGGCATCACATCATACCTCACAGCGCCGTGGGGCGTGAAAAACGGCCGGGGGCGCCCGGTGCGCTAGTACAACACACACCGCGCGCGAGCCTCCTCGAATCGCCGCACGTCGGCGTCCCATCCCGCCGCGATCTCACGCGCCGGCACGCCCGCGTCCAGTTGCTTCCGCAACTCGTCGGATCCGTACAGGATGTCGATCGGCATCTTCTCGGCTTCGTACTCGTACGGCGGCTCGCGCCACGCGAACTGAACGGGTCCGAGACGACGGATCGCGGCCAGCAACGCGACCGCCGTCAGGACCGGCCTGAACGTGCGACGATCGGTCACGTGCACCTGACACCCGCCGCACGTCAGCCGCGCGTGCTTCTGGAACGTCGGCTCGAAGACGACCGGCCGAAAGCGCGCTCCGGGCAGCGTCTGCGCATTCAGCGCGCCGGCAAGCGCGTCCCCGTCGATCCACGGCGCTCCCACGATCTCGAACGGCCGCGTCGTCCCGCGCCCCTCCGAAAGGTTCGTCCCTTCGAACAGCACCTGGCCTGGATACACGACCGCCGTGTCGAGCGTCGGCATGTTGGGTGAGGGCAGCACCCAGGGCAGGCCCGTGTTTTCCCAGTACATCGATCGATGCCAGCCGCGCATGGGCACGACCTCGAGCGCCGCGCCGATCCCGAAGTGCTCGTTGAACAGCCGCGCCAGCTCGCCCATCGTCATGCCGTGGCGAAGCGGAATCTCGAACTGCCCGACGAACGACGCGAACTCGGGCCGCAGGACCGGGCCTTCGACCGAGTCGCCGCCGATGGGGTTGGGCCGATCGCAGACGATGACCGGCACGCCGTGCGCTCTGGCCGCGCGCAGGCAGTTCGCCATCGTGTAGGCGAACGTGTAGACGCGCGTCCCGACATCCTGCAGATCGATGACGAGCGCGTCGAGGCCGCGGAGCATCTCGCCCGTGGGCTCGCGCGTTTCGCCATAGAGGGAATAGACCGGCACCCGCCGCCGCACGTCGCGCGCGTGCGGGCTCTCGATCATGTTGTCCTGCAGGTCGGCACGGAAGCCGTGCTGCGGGCCGAAGATCGCGGCGAGCGTGACGCCGTCAGCCTCCGCGAGACGGTCCACGATGTGGCGAAACGCGCCGTCGATCGACGCGGGATTGCAGACCACGCCGACGCGCTTGCCGCCAAGCGCGCCGGAGTCGAGGAGGATGTCGGAGCCGAGTATCACGTCCACCGGGCGCCTCGCCGAGCGTTGACGACGGTCAGGGTATCCTCACTTCTTGGGCGGGCCGGGCACGGCTTGGAAGCCCACTTGCCTGAAGTGCCGGTCGGTGGCCAGCGCCCGCGCCAGCCTCAGCTCCTGCATGACCACGAAGCTCGTGCAGTCCGTGAACGAGAAGCCCTTGTCGCGGTATCGGAAGAAGAGCTGACGGGCGCGGTCGAAGCGCTCGACGGTGATGCGCTCCCAGCGCAGCCGCGAGCTGCCGTCAATCTGCCGCCACCAGGCCTCCGCGGCTCCCAGCCCGAGGCGCAGGCGAAGCAGGGTGAGGGTCTCGTCGACGACGAAGTCGGTCGTGATGAGCAGAAGACCTGCCTCGAGCGCGGCGTCCCTGGCGCTGCGCGCGCGCCGGTTGGCCGGATCTCGCTCGTCGGCGCAGGCCATCCAGCCGCCGGTGTCGACGAACAACCCCTTCACCGGCGGTACAACAGGGCGTCGTGATCCGTGGAGGTGCGGCGGTCGCGAGAGCGTCCGACCGGACCCGCTCGATACAGCGGCTCATCCGCCAGGCTGGTCGGCGGCGGGGTGGGATCGTCGACGGGGACGATTAGAAACGCCGGCCGGCTGCGGTAGAGCACCGTGAACCGCGCGCCCTTGCGTACGCGGGCGACGACCTCCGGCAGGGAGGCGCGCAGACGTTTCGCGTTGATGGTCGAGGGCATGGTGGACGATGCCTGAAGTTCAACTCTAGTTAACCATGTGCAGAGCCCTCGGTCAAGATCCCCACGCCGACGCAGGCGCTCGACGGCGGACCCGAGCTGGCTGGGGCCCGCCATTTCCCCCGGTGAGATCCTGCTCGAGAAGTTCCTGAAGCCTGGAGATCTGGTGCATACTGGCGCCAGATCCCGACGGAGTTGAGCGGGCTGCCCTGCGGACACGGCGGAGATGGCGCGGAGCGGCGTGGGGCATCGGGGCCCCGCGAGCGACGCGCTCGGCGGGGCTGGACGAAGCTCGAAAGAGCGGAGTCCGGGGGTCCCCGCCAACTTGATCAAGGAGACCCTCATGGCCCGCGTCGTCCGGTGTGGACTCATCCAGGCCCGTAACGTCCTCGGCCCAGAAGCCGGCCTGCCCGCGATCAAGAAGGCGATGATCGCCCGGCACGTTGCGCTCATTGCCGAGGCGGCGCGCAAGAAGGTGAAGATCCTGTCCCTGCAGGAGCTGTTCTACGGCCCCTACTTCTGCGCCGAGCAGGAGACGCGGTGGTACCACCTGACGGAGCGCGTGCCTGACGGCCCGACGGTCACGCTCATGCGGAAGCTCGCCAGGAAACACAAGATGGCGATCGTGGTGCCGATCTACGAGGAAGAGCAGCCGGGCATCTACTACAACACGGCCGCCGTCATCGACGCCGACGGCGCGTACCTCGGCAAGTACCGCAAGACGCACATCCCGCACTGCAAGCCGGGTTTCTGGGAGAAGTTCTATTTCCGCCCGGGCAACCTGGGCTATCCGGTGTTCGACACGGCGTTCGCGAAAGTGGGCGTCTACATCTGCTACGACCGGCATTTCCCGGAAGGCGCCCGCGCGCTGGGCCTGAACGGCGCCGAGATCGTTTTCAACCCTTCGGCGACGGTCGCGGGTCTCTCCGAGTACCTCTGGAAGCTCGAGCAGCCCGCGCACGCGGTGGCCAACGGCTACTTCGTCGGCGCGATCAACCGCGTCGGGAACGAAGCGCCGTGGAACATCGGCGAGTTCTACGGCACGAGCTACTTCTGCGACCCGCGCGGGAAGATCCTCGCCGAGGCGCCGCGCGATCGCGACGCGGTGGTGGTGGCCGACCTCAACCTCGACCTGATCGAAGAGGTCCGCGGCGTCTGGCAGTTTTTTCGCGACCGTCGTCCTGACGCCTACGGGCCGCTCGTCGCGCCGTAGGGCCACGAAGGCACGAAGGCACGAAGGCACGAAGAACGACAGCGCGGGCGACGGCAGCGGCGACGTTTGCCGGCGCCAGGCGTGAAGGGGGGCGTCAGTTCCGCCTGGCAGAGGCAAATGCCATCGCTGACGGCGGCCACACGACAATTGACCGAAGCCGTCGACTGGCCCTCGAAATCTGCTATTCTGCGATCTTGCTGCGCTCGTAACGCCCCGGTCGAGGAGGAGACATGGGCATCGATCTCTCGGTGTCGTTCACGGGAATCCGATTCGAGAACCCGTTCATGCTCGCCTCGGCGCCGCCCACCGAGTCCGAGGCGAACATCATGAACGCGTTCGAGGCCGGATGGGGCGGCGTGGTGACCAAGACCATCGGCATGCACCCGGTGGTCAACGTGGCCGGTCCCAGAACGAAGTTCCTTCGCTACAACGCCGACACCGGCGTGTTGTCGATGAACAAGGGGCGCAACGGCCTGCTCCACTCGTCGTGGAACTGGGAGCTCATCTCCGACAAGCCGCTCGACTGGTGGCTGCCACCCCTCGAGCGCATCAAGAAGGCCTTCCCGGCCAAGGTGCTCGTCGCGGCGATCATGGCCGGCTCGGGCAGCGACAAGGAGC
>CAYHSN010000352.1:0-4186 GCA_964359235.1 uncultured Vicinamibacterales bacterium
AAGACCATCATCATGGTGACGCACGACCCGCGCGCGCGCCAGCGCGACAGGCGCCCGCCCGAGAGCTGCTCGATGCGCTCGCCCGCCACTTCGATCGCGCCTTCGGTCGGCCTGTCCAGCCCGCCGATCAGATTGAGCAGCGTCGTCTTGCCGGAGCCCGAAGGCCCCATGAGCGCGAGGAAGTCGCCCTTCGGGACGTCGAGGTTCACGCCCTGCAGGACGTCGATGCGCTCGCCGCCGCGGCGGAAGATCTTGTGGACGTTGCGGACTTGGACGAGAGAGCCGTTTTCCATAGTTTTCATCTACCGGCCACGAGGGCACCGCCACGAAGGCACGAAGACACGAAAAAGATCGTTACAGCGCGCCGGTCTTTCGTGCCTTCGTGCCTTCGTGTCTTCGTGGCTCTTGTCTAGCTCTTCACGATCACACGATCACCGTCGGCGAGGTCGGGCGGGCCATCGACAACGATGCGTTCGCCGGCGGCGAGGCCCGACACGACCTCGATCTCGTCGCCGTCGGCCGCGCCCAGCTTCACCGCGCGCCGCTCGACGCGATCGTCGCGGATCACGAATACCACGTCGCCGCCCTGCGCCGCGCGCGCGGCCGCGCGCGGAATCACAAGCGTCGCACGCGCCGCGGCGTCGGCACCCTGCGGCGGCGGCTCGCCCGCCTTCAGGAACGCGACCTTCACGCCCATGTCGGGCAGGATGCGCGGGTCGAGTCGATCGAACCCGATGCGCACCAACACCGTGGCCTTCTGGCGATCGGCCGTCGGAACGACCGTGATCACCTTCGCCGGAATCTGCCAGTCGGGGTACGCGTCGAGGGTGGCCGTCACCGGCTGGGCCGGCTGCACCCGGTTGATGTAGCTCTCGTTGACGTCGACTTCGATCTCGAGCGACGCCATGTCAACGATGGTGCAGATGCCCGTGCGCGTGAAGCCGCCGCCCGCCGAGATGGGCGACACGATCTCGCCCGGCTGCGCGTCCTTCGAGATCGCCACGCCGCCGAACGGCGCGCGGATGATCGTGTCGTCCAGTTCCGTGCGCCGGAACGCCACCTGCCGCTCGGCGACCGTGACCTGCTCGCGCGCGACCGCGATACGCGCCTTGTACGAGTCGACCTCGGCCTGCACCGCGTCCAGCTCGGCCTTGCCGATCACCCCTTGTTTCAGGAGCTCGGTCCGGCGCTCGAGCGTGCGTGTCGCTTCCTCGAGCCGGACTTCACTCTCGGTCGCGGCCCGCCGCGCCGCGTCGAGCTGCGCCTCTGCGAGCGCGAGGGTCGCGCGAACGGTCGTGTCGTCGAGCCGCGCGAGCACCTGGCCCTGGCGCACGGCCATGCCTTCCTCGACGTGCACCTCGACCACTTTCCCCGTGATCTTCGACGAGACCGTCGCGCGACGCCGGGCCGTCACGTATCCCGATGCGTTCAGGACGGTGTCTCGGTCGCCTCCCGATGCCGGCGTCCGCTCGACCACCGTCGCCGCGCGGACCGGCTTGACGGCCGGGCCCGCGACATACCACCAGGCGGCGAACGCGCCTGCCATGACGATCAGGACGACCGACACCCGGAACCACCAGCCCGGCCCGCTTCCGGGGCGGGCCGACTTGTCGATCCTGAGTCCGGCCAGATCGGGTTTCACGTCGCTCACGGCATCCTGCTCCAGACGGCCCGCGCGGCCGTCTCTCGACGAATCTTCTGAGTATATGCGGGATGTCGCGGTCGCATCCATGCTACGTCTTCTGGAGAATACGAAACAGACAAGCGACGGGCACACCGATTCCGGCCAACGGCGGGATTCGGCCGGCGAACGGAGGAAAACGAATACGGAACGGACACCGAAAGACCCAAGGACCACGAAGGCACGAAGACGCCGTCAGCCACGAAGCCACGAAGGCACGAAGACACGAAGAAGGCGCGTCGATCTCATTTCGCGATCATGATCGCAGCGTGACGCGAGAAGATCTTTCGTGCCTTCGTGTCTTCGTGGCTTTGCACGTGGGTACGAGGGCAGCGTGACAGCGTGACTGGCCTGAAGCCGGAAGCCCGAAGCCGGAACCCTATCTGGGAACGACATACACCGTCGCCTTCACCAGCACCTGCCGGTTCTTGAGCGCCGGCCGGTTGCCCTGGATGCCGCGATCCTCGTTATACACGACGAAGAGGTCCGACCCGGGCCGGTACGTATACCGGAAGAGCAGGTTGTAGCGCGCCTCGTCGTCATCGTCGTTGTACTGCACGAGACCGCGCAGGAACGCGCGCGTCGAGAAGGCCAGCGATGCCCGCGCGATGACGAGATTGGTCGTGAAGTCGCCGCCGTCGATTGGCAGCGACACGAGGTTCCGGCTGTAGTCGAGGTTGAGGGTGAGCCGGCCCGTGGGGCGGTACTGCGTGCCGAGCGTGACCGAGTGCAGCGTGCCGTTGTAGAACCCGCCGCTGCTGATGCCACCGTTGCCCGACACGGCACGGCTGCGATCCAACTCGAAGAACAGACCCGCCTGGTTGAAACGATACTGGCCGATCGGAATCTCGACGCCGTCGCGGATCTCGAAGGGCTCCGTCAGGCCCTCGGCGAGGTTCTGCCACCCGCCGATGAAGAGGCTGCCGTTGTTCAGCATCGCGCCCGAGCCGGCGAAGTTGGTCTGGGATTGCAGCGTGCCTTGCCGATCCGTGATGTACGTGTGCTCGTCGAACACGAAGAGCTGCCGGATGTTGAGGGCGCCGGGCCGCCGCTGGACTTCGAAGCTGCCGCGGTACTTCCGGATGCCCTCGCGTTGCAGGAACCCCATCTCGGTGTTGAAATCGTCGCCGATGTCCACGTAGCTGGCCACCGCGCGGTGGCGGTCGGTCACCCAGTTGAGATCGAAGCCCGCGGCGTGCGCCGATCCGGTCAGGCCGGGCGTGAAGCTCTGCGCGGCGAAGCCGATGATGGACAGGCTTTGCGACGGCGCGATCGAGGCGTCCACTGCCACGACCTGATTCGACGATCCGTCGTCGGCCGGCGACTTGCTGAGGAACATCGCGCCGACCGACGAGCGCGTCCGCACGTCGCGCTTCACGCGCACGGCCGCGAAATTCGTCCGCGGCAGGTGCAGGATCTCACCATCTTCGTTCTCGATGTCCGCCTCGTCGGCCACGATGTCGAAGGCGCCGATGTCGTAGCGGCCGAGTTTGCCGGTGACGCGCGCGCCGCCGAGGAGCGGCACCGGGTCGCCGTCCTCGGTGAGGCCGATCTGCCGGCTGAAGAAGAGGAGGGTCGCCGGCGGCGAGGAGGGCCGGAGGCGCTCGCCGACCTGGAAGAGCCCCGCGTTCTCGAGGAAGAACTCGCGCTTCTCGGGAAAGAAGAGCGGGAAGCGCGTCAGGTTGACCTGTTGCTGATCGGCCTCGACCTGCGCGAAGTCGGTGTTGATCGTCAGATCCGCCACGACCGTCGAAGAGAGCGCGACTTTGCCGTCGAATCCGATCTTTAATTCGGGATCGGTGTCGCCCGGGTGGAGCTCGTCCACCTCGGCGCCGCCGAGCGCGTACGGCTTGAGCTGCAACCGGCCGCCCGGCCGGGCGCGGTCGAGGCTGGTGAGCAATCCGTACGCCGAGACGCGCCACTTGCCGAGGAATCCGAGGTCTCGGCCGATCGGTGCCCAGTAACTTTCCTCGCGCGTGCGCGCCACGAGGCGCCCGAAGTTGGCGCCCCAGCCTTCGCCGCTGCCGGCTTTGAACCGCAGCGTCGAAAGCGGAATCACCATCTCGACGGTCCAGCCGCGTTCGTCGCGGGCGCTGGCCACGTCCCACACGCCGTCCCACTCCCAGTTGATCGACTCGCCTTCGTTACGCACGAGCGCGTCGCGCCGCGCGCCGACGGCGTTGGTCTGGAAGTAGAAGGCGTTGCGCCGATCGCGGAACGTGTCGAGGTAGACCTCGAACGAGTCGTTCGCGTCCAGGTTCGCGTCGCGCAGGTACTCGCTGCCGACGATGCGCGAGGGATCGGAGTCGTGAAGGCGCGCGCCGATGAAGACGAAGCGGTCGTTGTAGAAGAGGAACACCTCGGTCCGCTCGGCCGCCGGCTCACCCGCGCGCGGCTCGCGCTGGATGAAGTCGCGCGCGACCGCGGCCTGCGCCCAGACGGGCTCGTCCAGGCGGCCGTCGGGTTTGATGGTGTCTTCGAAACGCGGCACCACGAGCGACCGCG
>CAYHSN010000353.1:0-4174 GCA_964359235.1 uncultured Vicinamibacterales bacterium
TGATGCGGCGGGTCGAGGTGCAGCGCTGGCCGGCGGTGCCGACGGCGCCGAAGAGGATGGCCGGAAGCGCGAGATCCAAGTTCGCGTGCGGCGTCACGATGATCGCGTTGTTGCCGCCCAGCTCGAGGATCGTGCGGCCGAGCCGGCGCCCGATGACCTCGCCGACGTGATACCCGACCGCGCAGCTTCCGGTGCACGACACGAGCGGCACGCGGTGGTCGTGCAGCAGCTTCTCGCCGATGGTCGATCCCTTGCCGACGAAGAGCGAAAAGATCGCCGGGTTGACGTTGTTCTCCTTGCAGACCTCGTGGACGATCGTCGTCACCGCGATCGCCGTGAGCGGTGTCTTGCTCGCCGGCTTCCACAACGTGGCATCGCCGCAGACCGCGGCGATCGCCGCGTTCCAGCTCCAGACGGCGACGGGGAAGTTGAACGCGCTGATGACGCCCACGACGCCCAGCGGATGCCACTGCTCGTACATCCGGTGATCCGGCCGCTCCGAGTGCATCGTCAGGCCGTAGAGCTGGCGCGAGAGACCGGTTGCGAAGTCACAGATGTCGATCATCTCCTGCACTTCGCCCTCGCCCTCGACGAGGATCTTGCCCATCTCGAGCGTCACGAGCGCACCGAGCGCGGCCTTCTTCTCGCGCAGGCGGTGGCCGAGCTGCCGGACGATCTCGCCGCGCCGGGGCGCCGGCACGCTGCGCCAGTCGAGAAACGCGGCGTGCGCCCGCGAGACGATGCGGTCGTACTCCTGTTCGGTGACCTGGGTGACGGTCGCGAGTCGCGAGCCGTCGCAGGGGGTGATGACTTCGAGCGCCCGACCCGATCCCAGCCACTCGCCGTCGAAACCGCCGGGGTTGGTGTCGGTGAGGCCCAGGGCTGCGAATAGTTCCTTGGTCTCGAACGCATCACGCATATGAGTGCTCCCGATTCGGCGCCAGCCGCCGCGCCGGCGGCGAGACGCTCAATCCGTTAGCCTATCGCACTTCCAGCATCGTCACCTTCTCGAGCTCATCCTGTTGCGAGCGCATCCTTGACAGGTGGAGACTGTCGATCTAACGTCACATCGATTCTCGAAGTCATAGCGTTGCAGGGTGTTAGCGGGAACTCCCGACCGGTGACCTTGGCCTCATCGTCTCGACTCGGACCCTACCAGATCCTGGGTGCTCTCGGCTCCGGGGGCATGGGCGAGGTCTACCGCGCGCGCGACACGCGCCTCGATCGCATCGTCGCGATCAAGGTGCTGCCCGAAGGCGCTGGCGGCGATCCTGAGGCGCGCCGGCGCTTCGAGCGGGAAGCACGCACCGTCGCCGCACTCAATCACCCACACATCTGTCAGCTCTACGACATTGGCTGCCACGAAGGCACTGACTTCCTCGTGATGGAGTGCCTCGAAGGCGAGACGCTGGCCGCGCGACTGGCCAGGGGACCCCTGCCGCTCGGTCAGTTGCTGCGCACGGCGGTCGAGATTGCGGATGCGCTCGACCAGGCGCACCGCGCCGGCATCGTGCACCGCGATCTCAAGCCCGGCAATGTGATGCTCTGCAGACGTGGTTCCACCGCCGAGAGCGAAGGCCGCGGGCGGGACACGGGAGCGCACGCGAAGCTGCTCGACTTCGGGTTGGCGAAGCTCCGGCCAGACGCCGGTCCGGGCGGCGTCGCGACCTCGACGGCGAGCGCCACGCTCACGCGTGAGGGCGTCATCGTCGGGACGCTGCAGTACATGGCACCCGAGCAGCTCGACGGCCGGGCTGTCGACGCGAGAGCCGACATCTTCGCGTTCGGCGCCGTGCTCTACGAGATGGCCACTGGCCGGAAAGCGTTCGAAGGGAAGAGCCAGGCGAGCGTGATCGCCGCCATCCTCGAGCGCGAGCCGCCTACGATCTCGACCCTTCAACCGCTCACACCGCCTCTGCTCGATCACCTCGTCGCCCGCTGCCTCGCCAAGGATCCCGACGAACGCTGGCAGACGATGAGCGACGTGATGCGGGAGCTGAAGTGGATCGGCGACCAAGGGGTCCGGCTGCCGGCGGCGAGCGGCGCGGCTGCGCGCCCCGCGTCCGCATGGCGGTCGTGGATCACGGGCGCGGCGCTTATGACCGCTGTTGCCCTGACCGTGCTCGCCTTCATCGTCGGGCGCCGGCAGACGACGCCCATCGAAACTGGGGTCGTGCGGCTCTCGGTGCTCCCTCCGGAGAACGTCGCCCTTCCGCCAGACGAGGCCCCACTCGTGTCGCCCGACGGCCGTCGGGTGGCGTTCGTCGGGCAGGCGGCCAACGGCGTGCGTCAGATCTGGGTAAGAGACCTGGACACGCTCGCCACCCGGCCTCTCGGCGGGACGACAAACGCGACACAGGCGTTCTGGTCGCCCGACGGTCGCGCGATGGGGTTCATCGCCGACGGACGGCTTCAGCGGATCGACGTTGCCGGTGGGACGCCGCAGACCATCGCGACCAACCTCGGCACGGGTCGAGGGGCGGCGTGGGGTTCCGCAGGCGTCGTGCTGATCTCACCGGCGTTCGCGGCCGGGCTCTACCGTGTGCCCGCGACCGGCGGCGCGATGGAACCGGTGACCGTGCTGGATCCCTCTCGGAAGGAGAGCGCCCATCGCTATCCCAGCTTTCTGCCCGACGGCCGGCGCTTCGTGTTCTTCGTGGAGAGCGTCCTTTCCGAACACAAGGGGATCTACCTGGGCTCGCTGGAGTCGCGTGAGACCCGGTTCCTGTTCCAGTCCGACACGATCGCCGTTTACGTCCCGCCGGGGCGTCTGCTCTTCGCGCGAGAGGGCGTCCTGATGGTGCAGGAGTTGGATGCCGGGACGCTAAACCCGCGGGGCGATCCCGTCACTCTCGGCGACGGCGTCACGTACAACGTGAACAGCGGGTGGGCCGCCTTCTCGGCGTCCTCGCGCGCGCTGGCCTATCTCACCTCGACCGCACCGACCAACGAGCTCGTGTGGGTCGATCGAGCCGGGAAGCGCCTGAGCGCGGTCGGTGAGTCCTTCGCCAGTGCCAACCCGAGTCTGTCACCGGACGGCACGCGCCTCGCGATGGAGGTTTCGGATCCGCGCACGGGCGTGCACAGCGTGTGGATACGCAACCTGGCCCGCGGCACGTCGTTGCGGTTGACGTTCGACACTGCGGGCTCGCACTTTCCTGTCTGGATGCCGGACGGCGAGTGGATCGTGTTTGCCTCCGGCCGCAAAGGACCGTGGGATCTCTATCGCAAGCGGGCAAGTGGCGCCGGACCCGACGAGTTACTCCTCGAAACCGACGCCATGAAGCGACCCGGTTCACCGTCGCGGGACGGCCGCTTCCTGTTCTACGAATCGGGCGACCCCCTGCCCGAGCTGTGGCGGCTGCCACTCGCCGGGGATCGGACGCCGAAGCCATTCCTGGTGCAACCCAAGGCGCGCCTGGCCCAACCTCGACTCTCCCCCGACGACCGATGGTTGGCCTACACGTCGGATGAGTCGGGGACGAGGGAGATCTACGTGCGGACGGTCGGCGGGCCCGGGGGCAAGTGGCAGATCTCGACAAGCGGCGGCAGGGATCCGCACTGGCGAGCGGATGGCAAGGAGCTCTTCTATCTCTCCGGCGACAACAAGCTGATGGCGGTCGAGGTCGACTCCACAGGGCCAACGTTCGAAACCACGAAACCGGCAGCGCTCTTCGATGTGCGGCTCACCGGCTTTCCGGGCACCGATTACGTTGTGAGCGCCGACGGGCAGCGCTTCCTGCTGAATGCCCCCTACAGCGGTCCTGTCTCGACACCCATCACCGTCGTGTTGAACTGGACGGCCGCGCTGGAGCGGTGATCTAGGATCACCAGGTGGCGCTCCAGCCGCTCCCCGTCGATCCTTACCTCGACGACATCGTCTCGGCCGTGCGCGCACGGCGAGCCGCCGTCATCACGGCGCTCCCCGGCGCGGGGAAGACCACGCGGGTCGCGCCGGCGCTGACCGTGGACGGGCCCGTCATCCTGCTCCAGCCACGCCGGGTCGCCGCGCGCGCGATCGCGCGGCGCATCGCCGACGAGCGGGGGTGGACGATCGGCGAGGAGGTCGGCTGGCAGGTGCGGTTCGAGCGCAGGTTCGGCCCGCGCACGCGCCTGCTCGTGGTGACCGAAGGCATTCTCACAGCGCGCCTCCAGCAGGATCCTCTGCTCTCGG
>CAYHSN010000354.1:0-4173 GCA_964359235.1 uncultured Vicinamibacterales bacterium
TGTTCGTGACGACGCGAGAGAAGCCGAGGCGTGCGGCGAGCAACGCCGTGTCGACGGCGTAGCTCGTGCCGATCACCGCGCCGGAGCCGAGCGGCATCGCGTCGGCTTCGGCCCGCGCCGCCGCCAGCCGCGCGTGATCGCGCCGCAACGCCGCCGCGTGCGCGAGAAAGAAGTGCGCGGCGAGCGCCGGCTGCGCGCGGCGCAGATGCGTGTAGGCGGGCATGAGCGTGTCACCCGCGGCCACCGCCTGCCCGGCAAGCGCATCGACGAGGCGGACGAGCGCGACCTGCATGACCGGAATGCGCCGCCTCAGGTACAGGCGCATGTCGACCGCCACCTGATCGTTGCGCGAGCGCCCGGTGTGCAGACGCTTGCCCGTCTCGCCGATCCGCTCGACGAGCTGCCGCTCGACGAACGAGTGCACATCCTCGTCCGCACCGCTGACGAACGATGGATCCCGGCGGCCGCGCTCGAGGATGTCCTCCAGCGCCGTACGAATCTGCCGGCCTTGCTCGGGGGTGAGCACGCCGGCGCGCTCCAGCGCTCCCGCCCACGCGAGACTCCCCGTCACGTCGTCCTCGAAGAGCTGGCGATCGAAGCGGAAGGACGCGCCCCACTCGAAGACGGTTGCGTCGGGCGCCTCGTCGAAGCGGCCGGACCACAGGGTTTTCTGCTGCGCGTCGGCGGCTCGTGGCCATGCGAGCAACAAGACGAGTGTGAGGGCCGCGACGCTGCATCCGGCCGTCGCGATCCAGCCGCGCAACGCCGGTCTGTAATACAAACCCGCAAGATCTTGTTTTTCTGACAAGAAGTTCCTGGAGTCGGTCCGAGTCATGTGCCTCCTCCTGCCTGAAACCCCGATTCCTTCACAGGCCCTTCAGGGCTGGTCCACCGCGTCCGCACCGGGGCGCCTGGCGCTCGGGCGGAAGGTATCACCACCACGCAACTGCACTCAACGGCAGTATGCTCTGCAGGTGGGGCGCGCCCGGTCCTCGCCGTGCCGGCCTGACGAACCTCGACATTCAGGGATGGCGGTGGCGGTAGCACGACCCGGAGCGGGACGCCGGCGAGCCGGCCGCGCCGCGTTGACCGTCTGGGTGCTCGCGCCTTCGTGGCTGGGCGTTGCGCCTGTCGGCGTGGAGGCCGCCGAGCCGCGTTCGGTTGCGATCGTCTTCGCCGTCGACGAGAGCTTTCGCCAGGATGCCCTCTGGCGCGCGCAACTCAATCACCTGATCGATCGGGCCAGCCGGTATTACGGGGCGCGCTTCGATCTGCGGTTCGAGCTGGCCGTTGTCGTGAGCTGGAGTCCGCGTGGAGGTTCGCTCGAGGAGCTGCTCGACGATCTCCGCGCGCAAGTGCGCGTGGAGCCGGGACGCATTCGGGTCGGGCTGACGGCCGAGCGGCCGCCGCGATCGCCTGAGTACGGACTCGCCTCCTACCACGACGCCGCGCTCGTCATCGCGAAGGCCGCGCGGGACGAGTGGCTGACGGGCGGCTTTCTACACGAGCTCGCGCACATCTTCGGCGCGCTGGACGTCAAGAGCGCCGGCGGATTGATGTCGCCCGATCAGAAGGGGATCGAATTCGATCCTCTGAATGCGCGCCTGGTCGCCCTTCACCGAGACCGGACGTTTGCCCCGCATCTGTTCCCACTCCAGCCGGCAGCCTTCGACCGAGCGCTTGGTCTCTACGGGGAGGCTGCGCCGCTCGCGCCACAGGCGGCGTCACTCGCGGTGACACAGATTGCAATCGAGAAAGGCGACTACGCTCTGGCGCTCGCGGCCGGGTCCGAGGCGCTGGCTGCCGACCCGCGCAGCGCCAACGCGCTGAACCTGCGCGGCATCGCGCTGCGGCGGCTCGGACGCGTGGCCGAGGCCATCGCCGCCTACCGCGAGGCGCTCGCGCTTCGTCCGCGCTACGCGCAGGTGCACTACAACCTCGGCATCGCGCACGAAAAGCACCGGAACCCGAAGGAAGCGCTCGCTTCGTATCGACGAGCGGTCGAGCTGCAGCCCGATCACGCTCGCGCGCTCTCGAATCTCGCGCGGCTCTACGCACAGCAAGGCGAACCGTCGCGCGCGATCGAGTGTGCCGAGCGCGCGCTCGATGTCGCGCCCGACTTCGCCGAAGCCCGCGTCAACCTGGCGCTGGGCTACCTGAAGGCGGAAAACCTGGAGCGGGCGCGGCGCGAAGCCGGCCAAGCGCTCGCCGCCAATCCAAACCTGGCGGGCGCACACGAAGTGATGGGGGTGGCGTGGCTGGCGTCCGGACGATCAGACGAGGCGCTGGCGTCGCTCCGCGCAGCCGCCGCGCTTGAACCGGCGGAGCCCCGGTTTCATCAGCAGCTCGCGCACGCGTGGGAGGCGGCCGGCGATCACGAGCGGGCCAGGCTGGCGCTCGAGGACGCGCTGAAACTCGATGCGCAGTACCTGCCTGCGCTCGTCGATCTGGCGGACCTCCACCTGCGGCTCGGCCGGCGAGTGCAGGCAATCGAGGCGTTTCTCCGCGTCGTCGCGCTCAAACCAGACGATGGACCCAGTCACAACAATCTGGCCGTGCTGTACTTCCGCCTGGACGACCTGGCGCGCGCACGCACGCATGTGAACCGCGCCCGCGAGCTGGGCATGAGGCCGCACGCCGATTTCCTGGCAGCCCTCGAAGCCGCGGAACGCCGGCGCAAGCTCGAGGAAACCACCTGGCATGAGCAACAAGCACAGGCGGGAAGCGAGAGCCAAACAGACTGATGGACGTGTGGGCCGGCAGCCGGACGCGAGGCGAGGAGGACCGCGCGTTCGAGCAGTTGTCGGAGCAGATCGTCCTAGCCAAGGCGCGGTACCAGAAGACGCACGAGATCGACCGCGCCCTCTTCAGCGAGGATTACGAGGTGTAGCCGTGGTGTCGCCGATCCAGCAGTTCACCCGAGATTTGCTGTCGCTCCAGGGCGCGCTCGTCGACACCGACGACACGGGTCTCGACATCGTCGCGGGGCCAGAGCTGGCGGCGCGGCTCGGTCTGGCCGATTACCAGCGGCTGGTCTTCACCCCGGACGCCGGCGCGTCCGGAGCGGTGCTGGTCGACTACGACTCGCCGCTCGTCGAGAAGATGGGGCGCCTGGTCGACGCGATGGGGGCGCGTCGCGTTCGTCAGGGGTCCGGCGGTCGACCTCAAGCCGATCGAGCCGGAGATGGAGCTGTCTCGAGCCCTGACCCTGCTGAACGGCGTGTTCCGCCATCGGGGGTACGCCGCGGCGCAGGCCGTCTGTTTCTGCTTCCTGTTCGAGTACGACATCCTGGCGGACGAGCGCGCCGGAGGCCTCACCCGTGTGTGGGTCAACCCGGCGACCAGGTCCCTTCCGCGCATGGCGTCGTGGCTCGAGGAGACCGATCTCGTCGACGAAGCGCCGCCCTTCGCGCCCGGCGGCGAGGTGGACGTCCCCTGGAACCTGGCGATCCCCGCGGCGATCGCGACGCTGCGGACCGAGCTCCCGGAATTTCTCGAGAGCCTGACGCGCCGGCGCGATCGCGATCTGCACCGCCTGCGCGAGTATTACCTGGACATCGACCGGGAGATCCGGCGAAAGCTCACGCGGTCCCGGCCGAGCGATGATGTGCGGCGTCGCGAGCTGCAGCGGCTCGAGGCCACCGCGCGCAGCTATCAGGCCCGCCTGCTTGATGTGGCGGATCGCTACCGGGTGCGTGTGCGCCTGGCGCCCCTGGCCGTGCTCGCCTGTCGGGTGCCGACCTGTCAGATGACTGTCCGGCTGCATCGCCGGAACGCCGCGGCCGACGCGATCTTCTCATGGAACCCCATTGATGGCCGCGTCGAGACGCGCGGCTGCGACGGCTGCCACGCGCCGGTTGACGCGGCGTCGCTCTGCGACGATCGCGTGCACTACCTCTGCGGGCGCTGCCTGGCCCCCTGCGCGCAGTGCGGCAAGCCGTACTGCCGCGCCTGCCACACTCGGTGCCCGCGGCGGCACGATGCCTGAGGAACGCCCCGGCGTTGGGACGCCCGGGCGACGGCCTCCTGGTCCGTCGCTCCCAGCATGCCGCGCATTCCGTATATACTGAATGAGTGTTCGAGTGGGACCCGCGGAAGGCCGAGGCCAACGCGGCGAAACACGACGTCTCCTTCGACGACGCCGTCACCGTCTTCCTCGACGCCAACGCCCTG
>CAYHSN010000355.1:0-4147 GCA_964359235.1 uncultured Vicinamibacterales bacterium
CTACCGCAGGCGCGCTCGGAATCGCTCTATCTCGGCGACGAGCGCCGCTTCGCCCCACGCGTCGCGGAGCTGGCCGAGCCGGCGGTCGGCGACCTCCGCGACGATTGGCCCGAGGAACGACTTGCCGACATCCTGGGCCTCGACGAGGCGCTGCATCGCGATCGACCGCAGCTCGGCGGCCACGAGGACCGCCAGCAGCCCTTCGAGCGCCAGCTCGAAGCGGACGCCGTCTCGCCGGGCCAGCGCGACCTCGATCGCCCGACGGAGTCGAGCATCGGCCACCTCCGCGTCGAGTCGCGTCCCCGCCGTGATCTCCGTGAATCGCCCCGCCGAATGCGCTAGGTCAGCCGCCGCGATCGTCTCGTCGAGCTCGGCGTGCGCTGCCACCTGCGCGGCGCCACCTGCCCGTGCGCTATCTGCGAGCCGCCGCGAGATCGCCGTCCACTCTTCGGTACGGCCCGCGTCCCCGGCGGCCGCCCTGAGTCTGTCCGCCGCCGTCTCCGCGAGCACAAACGCCTGGCCCTCCAGCGCGTCGTCGAAGAGGCGCTGCCAGAGGGGCGTTGGGTCCGCCCCGAGGCCCACCGAGAACACCGCCTCCGCCACGGCGGCGTGCAGATAGCGCATCCCAACCGCCCTGGGATCGCCCGCCTTCTGTGCGGCGTCGGCCAGCAGCTCGACCACCGGCAGGACGGACCCGGCGAACACCTCCGCGCCGGCGTCCCCGAGTCGCTCCTCCAGTTGGCGGACACGGCGCTGCAGCTCCCTGGCCTGATCGGCTACTAGCGCCGGCGGCGCCCGTCGCGCGCTCTCCGCGAAGCCCTCCATGGCTGTCAGCGCCTGCGTCGCCTCGTCAAGGAGCCCTCGAGAGCTGGACCGGACGGCACGCTCGACGACGCGGACCGCCGCATCGATCGCGCCCTCCACGCCGCCGTCGTCCGGAGCCGGCTCGTCCGCTCCCGGCTCCGCCTCGACCTCAGCGGTGAGTCGAGCTAGCTGCGCACGGAGCCCACCGAGCCCCGGCAGGGCCGCCATCTCACCTAACGCCTGATCGAGCGCCGCCTCAATGCCCCGCGGCGTCGACGCCGACTCGGCCAGCAAATTCACCAGTGATTCTTGCGCGTTAACCGACTCTGGCAGTTCCCGAAGGCGCCGCACCCAGGTCCGAACCGGCTCTGGAAGCTCCCCCGCGAGCCGCTCGGCCTCCGGCGTCCGAAGGCCCGTCAGGAGCGCGCGAAGATCCGCCTCCTCGCGCCCCGCGTCACGCGGCACCCGTGGCCGCCAATCGCTTCGCCTTGTACTTCGCGGCCCAGATCGCCATCTCGTTCATGTCGACCGTGAAGCGGAGGCTCTCGAGCTCCGCCTCTTCACGTTTGGCCTGTGACGTCGTGAGGTACTCGGCCTTGTGCGTCTGAATCGCCGTGCGTTGCGCCTTGTCGTCCTCGATCTTCAGCGCCAGCTGGTCCTGATTCTGCTTCACGAAGTCAGCGATCTTCGTCTGGTTCGCCTCAAGCTGCTCTAGGAACGTCATCTGCTTGTCCGACGAATCCACGGACGTCGCCGTCGCGGCCTGTGTCGAATCGTGCGCGTCATCCTGGGCGCCGCCCGACTTGCTGCCGGCGGTCTTGACCAGCTCTGGGTTCGGGCTGTCGTCGAGGTACTCCGAGTCCTTCATCATCTTCTCGGTCATGGTCTGGATGAGCGAGTTGTCCATGTTGGCCTTCTCTTTGGCCTGCTTCTCCTTCATCTTCGCTTTGCGGTCGCGCTCGTCCTTCTTGCCCTTCTTGATGGGCTCCTTCTGCGCCTCAGCGTCGGCCTTGACCCGGTCACCGACATGCTTCTGGAGCTCCTCCTCGTCCGCGATCAGCGCCGAGACCTGCTCCTCCGCCGTGTAGGCCTCAAAGGCCTTCGCGTGGTGCGCGGCCGACGACTCCATGGCGACCTGGGCGCGCCCGAACGTCGCGTCCATCTCCTCTCGGTCCTTCGGTGGCGGCTCGAGTAGGAAGTCCCCGAGGAGCGGTCCGCCGAGCTGCTTCGTGATGAAGTCGCCCGCCATCTTGCCCTTGTCGTTCCAGAGGCCGAGCATCTTCTTGGCGAGGCCCGCCTCTTCCTTCTTCTTCTCCTCGTCCGCGAGCAGCGCTTCACGTGCCACGAGCGCCGGGCTCTTCTCGCTTGGCTCCGCCTTCTCGTTCGCGGCCGCCTTCTCCTGGTGGTACTGCTTGCGGTCGATGATCCCGATGAGCGCCGCCCAGACCTCGCCCGACTCGAGCTTGCTGAGGAACTCCTTGTAGGTCGACCCAACACCGCCCATGGCGTTTCCAGAGCTCGGATTCGTCAGCAGGCGGGTCCAGAAGCCCTTGTCCGCATTGGCGTTCCCCATCGTCTGGTGCATGGCCGCCTGGTCCTCGGCCGGCGTGTCCTTGTCGTACGCGTCGGCGGACTCCTGCTTGGCGGTCCCCTTCTTCTCGGCCTCGGCCTTCGCCGCGTCAGCGGCCTTCTCGGCGTCCTTGGCGTTCGTCTTGGCCGTGGTGACGGCCGTGTCCAAGGCGTCGAACTTGGTCTTGGCGCTCGAGACCGACTCCGCGAGCTTTGTGGCCTGGTGGCCCGCCTTGACCGCCGCCGCGTCGTCCGCGAGGGCGGCCGTTCGCAGGTCGCCGGCCTGTCCGTTGAGGAGTGCCGCGTTCTGTTTGAGCGCCGCCACGTCCTCCGCGATCGGCTTGTTCGCGAGATCCTCCGCCGCCTTGAGCCGAGCCGTGACGTCCCCGGCCGCATGCTCGGACTTCTGATCGGCCTCGGTCCGCATGTTGGCACGCAGCTCGGCCGGCGCCTGGGAGATCACCTGCTCGTGGCCTTCGGCCTCCTGACTCGCCTTGGCCGCGCGCTCCCGGGCCTCCTTGGCGGCCTTACCATCCTGTTCCGCGAGCTCATGGAGCCGCTTCGCCTCGGCTTCGGCCTGCCTGATGGTCTGGCCGCCCTCGACCACCTCGTGCGGTCCCGTGATCTGGTCCCACGGGACGAGCCGCCGCTTGCCGTCCGGCTCCAGGATCATCACGCCGTCCGCCTGGACCCTCGCGATCTGTCCCGTGACGGGCTGGCCGTCGGCCCCGACCCCGAGTTCGACGTTCTGGCCGCGCAGCTTGTCGAGGTCGAGCACCTTCGCGCGGGCGGTCTGCTCCTGCACACTGCTCTTGTCTTCCAGCGCCTTCTGGCTCCGCTCCTTGTCCGTGGCGGCGCGGCTGTTCGAGTCCTTCTCCGTCTTGGCGCTCGGGAGCGCCTTCTCGGCGGCCTCCGCGTCGGCGACCTGTTTCCTCAGCTTGTCGGCGTTCTGCGTCAGGCTCTCTCGTTCGGCACGGAGCCGGGCGGCCTCGCGCGCCGACTGCTCGCGATTTTTCTCAAGCTCTCGCGCCTTGGCGGCATCGGCGTCGGCCTTGTCGGCCAGCTTCCGCGCCTTCTCCCGCTGGGTGGTGGCGGACAGCTCCAGGCGCTTCCGCTCGGTCTCGACGTCGCCGTGGCGCTTCACGAGGTCGTCGTGGGCGGTCTTCGCCTTGCTCGCCTTGAGCTCGGCGGCTTCGAGCGCCTTCTTGGCCTTCTCAGCGGCCTTCGTCGCCTTCTTGTCCGCCTTCGTCGCCTTCTTGTGCTCCGCGGCGGCGCCGTCCATGGCCTCCTTTTGCTTCGCCCGCTCGTCGGGATCGAGCGTCTTGGCCTTCGCCTCTTTGTCCTTGGCCGCCGCGATGTCCGCGTCCGTGTTTCCTTTGACCAGCTGCAGCGGTCCGACCTTCAGGTCCCATCCCTTCTCGGCGCCGTCGAGGTTCAGCATGCGCTGGGCTATCTTCGCGATGGCCGCGTCGGTGTCGGTGAGCGCCTTGGTAGCCTTCTCAAGGGCCTTCACCGCCTCGGCGGCCTGCCGCTTCGCGTCCACTTGATCCAGGCGCTTGTGGATCTCGACGGCCTCGCCCGTCGTCGCCTCGTGCTCTTGGGCGGCCTTCAGTGCCTTCTCCGCCGTCGCCAGGCCGTCGAGCGCCGTGTTCGCGTTCTTGTCTGCCTTGGTGACCGCCTCCACCAGGAGCGCCTGCTTGTCCTGGAGCTTCTGGACGCGCTGCTTCGCCTCTTTCCGCATGCTGTCCGTCATGTGGACGACGATGTCGAGCGC
>CAYHSN010000356.1:0-4138 GCA_964359235.1 uncultured Vicinamibacterales bacterium
CATGAAGAAGCTCTGGGGGGCAAGCGCAGCCGCGATCGTGGTGCTGGCGCTCGTGCTGACGGGCAGCGGGCCTGCCGGCCTGTCGGCACAGCAGCAAGCGGCCGGTTCCGCCAACGTCGTCGTTGATCCTCGCCTGTACGACGGGCTCTCATACCGATCGCTCGGGTTCAGCCGGGGCGGCCGCGCCACCGCGGTGGCCGGCGTGCCGGGCGATCCGCTGACCTACTACTTCGGCTCCACGGGCGGCGGCGTCTGGAAGACGGCCGACGCCGGGATCTCATGGCGCCCGATCTCGGACGGCTTCTTCGAGGCCGGCTCCATCGGGGCCATCGCGGTCGCTGATGCCGATCCGAACGTCATCTACGTCGGCACGGGGTCGGCGTGCCCCCGCGGCAACATCTCGCCCGGCGTCGGCCTGTACAAGTCCACCGACGGGGGCAAGACCTGGAAACACATCGGCCTGCGCAACGCGGGTCAGATCGGCCGCATCCGGATCCACCCGAAGAACCACGACCTCGTGTACGTGGCCGTGCTCGGCAACATCTTCGGCGCGAGTCCGGACCGCGGCGTCTATCGGTCGAAGGACGGCGGCCAGAACTGGGAGAAGGTGCTGTACGTCGATGAGCGCACCGGCGCGGTCGATCTCTCGATGGACGCGACCAACCCGCGCATCCTCTACGCGGCGCAGTGGACCGCCGAGCGCAAGCCGTGGTCAATCGAGAGCGGCAGCCTCGCGGGCGGCATCTTCAAGTCGACCGACGGCGGTGACACCTGGAAGAAGCTCACCGGCGGCCTGCCGACCGACGTGCTGGTCGGCCGGATCGGCGTCAGCGTGTCTCCGGCGAACCCGAACCGCGTGTGGGCGCAGGTCGAGGCGGCCAGTGACAAGGGCGGCGTCTATCGTTCCGATGACGGCGGCGAGAGCTGGCAGCGCGTGAACAGCCAGCGGATGCTGCAGCAGCGCGCGTGGTACTACACGCACATCATCGCCGACCCGATCAATCCCGACACCGTCTACGCGCTCAACACCGGCTTCTACAAGTCGACCGACGGCGGCCGCACGTTCCAGAGCTACTCGGTGCCGCACGGCGACAACCACGATCTGTGGATCAACCCGACCAACAACCGGAACATGATCAACTCGAACGACGGCGGCGCCAACGTGTCGTTCACGGGCGCGTCCTCGTGGACCGAGCAGATGGGCCAGCCGACGGCGGAGTTCTACCGCATCACCCTCGACAACCGCTTCCCGCCCCGCGTCTACGGCGCGCAGCAGGACAACAGCACCGCATCGGTGCCGAGCATCGGGTTCGGTGGACCCGGCGGTGGCGGCGGCGGTGGACGCGGCGCAGCCGACTTCTACGCGGTGGGCGGTGGCGAGAGCGGCCACATCGCGGTGGATCCACGCAATCCGAACGTCGTGTATGCGGGCAGCTATGGCGGAACGATCAGCCGCGTGGACGTCGGGCAGGGCCTCAGCGAGAGCATCCGGCCGTACCCGGACCTCGAGACCGGTCAGCGCGCGATGGACATGAAGTACCGCTTCCAATGGAACGCGCCGATTCGGCTCTCGCCGCACAACGCCGACGTGCTGTACTTCACGTCGCAGGTCGTCCACCGCTCGAAGGATCAGGGAAAGACCTGGGAGGTCATCAGTCCGGATCTCACAACCAACGACAAGAGCAAGCAGGACTTCTCGGGCGGGGAGGGCATTACCCGTGACAGCACCGGCGTCGAGGTCTTCTGCGTCATCTTCGCGTTTGAGGAGTCGCCAAAGGTGCCCGGCCTGCTCTGGGCCGGCAGCGACGACGGCGTTGTGTCCATTTCGCGCGACAACGGCAAGACGTGGAACAACATCACGCCGCCGGACATCCCGAAGACCGGCACGGTGAACATGATCGACCTCTCGGCGCACGATCCGGGCCGCGCGCACATCGCGGTCTACAAGTACCGCGAGGCCGACTTCACGCCGTACATCTTCCAGACGAGCGACTACGGCAAGACCTGGAAGAAGCTGACGGCAGGGACAAACGGCATCCCGGCGAACCACTTCGTCCGCGTGGTCCGCGAGGATCCGGTGCGCAGGGGGCTGCTCTACGCCGGCACGGAGTTTGGCGTGTACGTCTCGTTCGACGACGGTGCGCACTGGCAGAAATTCCAGATGAACCTGCCCGTGACGCCGGTCACCGACTTGGCGTTCAACGGCGACACGCTCTTCCTCTCGACTCAGGGGCGCGCATTCTGGGCCCTCGACGATCTGCCGGTCGTGCGTCAGATCAAGCCGGGCCTGGAGAAGACCAGCGCGCTGTTCAAGCCGGGCGACGCCTACCGCTCCGGCCTCGGCCCCGCATCCATCTACTACTACCTGTCCGAAGCGCCGAAGGGGCCCGTGCAGATCGAAATCCTCGATGGCAAAGGCGGAGCCGTGGCGAGTTTCACCGGCCGGCCGGGCGAAGAGGCGCCTGCCGGATCGTCGTTAGGTGGAGGTGGCGGTGGCGGAGGGTTCGGGCAGTTCGCGCAGGCGCGCGTCTCGGCGCGGGGCGGGCTGAACCGCTTCACCTGGAACATGCGGTACGACTCGCTCTTCGAGATTCCGCGCGGCGCGGTGCTGTGGGCCGCGGGCGGGAACGCAGGCCCGAAAGTCGTTCTCGGCACCTACCAGGTGAAGATCACGGCCGGGAGCTGGACCCAGACGCAGTCGTTCGAGGTCAAGCCGGATCCGCGGATCAAGACGACGCCGGCGGAGTACGAGGAGCAGCTCAAGCTGGCGCGCGAGGTCGGCGCGCAGGTCAAGGAGCTGTATGCCAACCTGGCGAAGCTTCGTGACATCAAGCAGCAGGCGACGCAGCTCGGCGAGCGCATCCAGAAGGCCGGGAAGGGTGACGACATAGCGAAGGCCGCCAGGGCGCTCAACGACAAGCTGACCACCGTCGAAGGCGGGCTGACGCAGATCCAGGGTGAAGGCGGCCAGGACGCCCTGAACTTCCCGGGCCAGCTCGACAACCAGTACCTGGTGCTCTACGGCGCGGTGAGCGGACCGGACAGCAAGCCGGGACCGCATCACTATCAGCGGTTCGAGGAGTTGAAACCCGGGCTGACGAAGCTCCTTGGTCAGTTGAAGCAGATCCTGGACGCGGACCTGGCGAAGTTCAACGACCTGGTGCGGGGCAAGGGCGTCGCGCCCGTCATCTTGGGTTCGTAGCGCGACCGCCGGCGTTCGTTTCGAGCGAAGGACGGCTCACACGCGCCGGGGCGCCATCGCGCGCCTCGGCGCGTTTCGTTTTCAGCAACAGCGGAGGAGAACCCCATGCGAATCGCGCTCGTGCAGCAGCACGCCGAGGCTGACAAGCCGGCCAACGTCGCGCGAGGGCTGCGCGCGCTCGAGACGGCGGCGCGCAACGGTGCGCGGCTGGTGTGCTTCGCCGAGTTGGCGTTCGAGCGTTTCTATCCGCAGCGGCCGGCGGACGCCAACCCGCGCCGGCTCGCCGAGCCGGTGCCCGGCCCAACGACTGAGGCGTTTCAGGCGCGAGCGCGGGAGCTCGGCGTGGTTGTGGTGCTCAACCTCTACGAGCGTGATGGCGATCGCGCCTACGACTGTTCTCCGGTGATTGACGCCGACGGCCGGCTGCTCGGCCGCACGCGCATGATTCACATCACCGACTATGCCTGCTTCCATGAGCAGTGGTATTACACACCGGGCGACACGGGCGCCCCGGTGTACGACACGCGCGCGGGACGCGTCGGCGTGGCGATCTGTTACGACCGCCACTATCCCGAGTACATGCGGGCGCTCGCGCTCAAGGGCGCGGAGCTCGTGGTCGTGCCGCAGGCCGGTGCGGTGGGAGAGTGGCCGGAAGGCTTGTACGAGGCGGAGATGCGGGTGGCCGCGTTTCAGAACGGCTATTTCGCGGCGCTGTGCAACCGGGTGGGCGCCGAGGAGTGTCTGACGTTTGCTGGAGAATCCTTCGTCTGCGCCCCAGACGGCTCGGTCATCGCGCGGGCGCCGCAGGGTGAGGACGCGATCCTGTATGCCGATGTCGATCTCGGCGCCGTGGCAGCGTCACACGCACGCCGACTCTTCCTGCAGCACCGCCGGCCCGAGCTCTACGCCGCGTGGATCAGCCAGTCGACGCCCCGC
>CAYHSN010000357.1:0-4108 GCA_964359235.1 uncultured Vicinamibacterales bacterium
CGCCTCGCCACTGGCCGATCTGAGCGACGTGCTCCTCGCCGACGTGCTGGCCTCGATCGCGTACGCGCTCGCGCTGGGCGATCCCGAGGGACGCGCGCTGCTGGGTCGCAACGCGTCGCACCTCCACGACTTCGGCCTCTCGGACACCGGCACGGACCGGCGCCGGCGCACACCCTGGCAGCACCCGGCGCCCGCGTTGCTGCCGGGTCAGCCGTGGCACGTGCACGGGTCGCTGCTGAGTCTGGACGTCGGGCTGTCGTCGTTCGCGCTGCGGCGCGCGATCGCGGATGGCGTGCTGCAGGCGCCGGTCCTGAACGACAGCGACCGCCGGACGTTCGCCGAGGCGGTCGCGCTGATGAACGCATTCGAGCTGACCGACGCCGATCGCGATGCGATCGTGACCGCCCTCGGCGCAGGCCGCGCCCGTGTGTCCGCCGCGGCCGGCGACGTGGACGTGCTCGACGCCCTGGCGCGCGAGGCCGGCCTCGACGCGTGGCGCCGCCGGACGCTCGCGTGGATCGCCCGCGCCGATCCCGCCGAGCTCGAGCGCACCTTCACGCTCGGCGAGCTGGTCGTGCTGGGCGGTCCGCCACGCGGCGCGAATCTGGCCGCGTGGGGCACGTCGCAGGCGCCGGTGAACGGGTGCCTGTGCCTCCGCTTTCCCGCCACGCCGGACTTCACGTCGTTCACGGGCCGCGCGGGGACCGGGCTCCTGGCCGCGCGTGTCTCCGATCTTTCGATCCGTGTCGCCGAGCTGCTCGCGGATCTCGACCTGCCGGCCGCGCTCGGGCGCAGCGTGCTGGCGGTCGCGACGCAGGCGTTCGTGGACGAGGTGCGGCCTGCGGATCCGGACGACTGGCAGGCGCTCGCGCACGCGGCGCGCAGTATCACGCGCGAGCAGTTCGTGGACTATATCTCCGCCCTGACGTTTGACGGCCCGCTCATTCCCGACAAGGTTGGCGCGGGCAAGGATCCGCACCCATGAGGCTCGCGGCGATTCTCGTGGCGCTCATCGCGCTCGCGTCCGGCCAGACGCCACCGCCTCCCGCGCCGGCACTGCGCATCGTCTCACCACCCGACGGCGCGTACGTCAGCGGACCGATCACGCTCCTCGCCGCTGCCGAGCCGTTGTCCATCGTGGCGCGGATCGCGCGCGTCAGCTTCTGGGCCGACGGCCGTCAGGTGTGCACGGTCGAGCGCCCGCCGTACGAGTGCGCGTGGGACGCCGGCGACGTGGTGGTCGAGCATCTCATCCGGGCGGTCGCGACACTCACCGACGGCAGCCGGCTGGTCGCCAGCGCCCGCACGAAGAAGCTGGATCACGGTGAGATCGTGGACGTGGACGCCGTGCAGGTCACCGCCGTCATCACTGACAGCCGCGGGCGTTTCGTCGGTGGCCTGTCGCGCGCGGCGTTCGCGGTGTACGAAGACGACCGCCGGCAGGCGATCGGCGCGTTCACGTCGGAGGACGTGCCGCTCGAGCTCGTCGCCGCCGTGGACATCAGCGGGAGCATGCGGCTCGCGATGGAGGAGATGAAGGGCGCGGTGAGGGAATTCCTTGCCGCGGTGCCCGAGCGCCACGAGGTGACCCTCATCGGGTTCAACGACAACATCATCCCGCTGACCCGCCGCTCGAGGGATCCCGCGGCGCGCCTGAAGGCGGTCGATCGCCTCGCCGCGTGGGGTCGGACGGCGCTCTACGACGTCATCATCATGGGCCTCGACATGCTCGATCGCCGCACCGGCCGCAAAGCGCTCGTCGTCTTTACGGATGGAGAGGACCAAGGCAGTCATGCGACGCGCGATGACGCGTTGCGGCGCCTCGAGGAGAGCGACGCGACGCTCTACATGATCGGCCAGGGACGCGCCGGCGAAGCGGCCGACCTGCAGCAGCTCATGGAGCGGCTCGCGAAGCAGAGCGGCGGCCGCGCGTTCTTCCCCGACGAGATCGAGGAGCTGCGCGGCATCTTCCGCGAGATCATCGAGGACCTCTCGAATCAGTACCTGTTGTCGTACGTGACGACGAATTCGGCCCGCGACGGCACGTGGCGTGCGATCACGATCGAGGTCGAGGGCGGATACCGGATCCGCGCGCGGGAAGGGTACCGCGCCAAGACCGCGCGGCGATGAGTATGAGGGGCATACTGGTCGCGTCCCTGGTCGTCGCGCTCCACGCGCAGGACGCGCAGCGGCCGTCATTCCGCGCCCGCGTCGAGCTCGTGACCGCCGACGTGTCGGTCGTGGACGCGGACGGTCGGCCGGTCCGCGATCTCAAGCCCGAGGATTTTCTGGTCCGGGTGGACGGCCAGCCGCGGACGATTGTGTCGGCTCAGTTCGTCGATCTGGCGCCCGTGGAGCGCGCCGAGCCGGGGCCGGAGCCGCTCTACAGCACGAACGAAGGCGCCGCCGCCGGTCGCCTCATTGTGTTCGTGGTCGATCAAGCCAACATCCGGACCGGAGGCGGCCGCGCGGTGCTGCGTGCGGCGGGACGGCTGCTCGATCGGCTGACACCCGCCGATCGCGTGGGGCTGTTCACGGTGCCGGGCTCGGGTCCGCGCCTGCCGTTCACGAACGACTTCGACCGCGTGCGGCAGGCGCTGGCCAGGGTCACCGGTCAGGCATCGCCCGTCGACACCGGCGCGTTCGTCCTGTCGGTCGCCGAAGCGATCGTCATCGCGGATGGCGATCGCCGCGTGCTGCAGGAAGTCATCGCGCGCGAATGCCTGAACATCGCGGGGTGCGACACCGAGATCGAACAGAGCGCGCTCACGATCGCCGACGACGCGCGGGAGCGGACCGTTGCGTCGATCGCCGCGATCAAGGCCGTGCTCGAGGCGCTCGCGGAAGTCGACGGCCCGAAGACGGTGATCCTCGTGTCCGAAGGCCTGGTGGTCGGCCGCTCGTCCTCGTCGCTGACCGAGCTGGGTGAGCTGGCGGCCGCCGCGCGCGTGAGTGTGTACGTGCTGCGGTTGAGCGGATCGGCGTTCGGCGCCGACCGCGTCGGCTTCCGCACGTCCGCCGGCATCGATTCGATGATCGAGGCTGAAGGGCTGGAGACGCTGGCCGGGCTCACGCGCGGCACCGTGTTCAACGTCGTCGGGACGGGCGACCAGATCTTCGAGCGCGTCGCCCGAGAGATCTCGGGCTACTACCTCCTCGCGTTCGAGCCAGGCCCGGACGATCGCGACGCGCGCGCGCACCAGATCCGCGTCGAGGTCAGGCGTTCGGGCGTCAGCGTGCGGGCCCGGCGCGAGTTCAAGGCGGCGCCGGAGGCGGTCGAGTCGTCCACCGATCAGCAGGCGCTCGGCCGCGCCCTGGGAGCGCCGACTGCCAGGACCGACCTGCCCATCCGCCTGAGTACCTACGCGTTCCAGGGCGAGCCGCCGTCGAAGGTGCGTCTGGTGGTGAGCGCGGAGATCGGAGGCGACCACATCGGGGCCGCCGACATCGGCGTGGCGTTCGCGCTCCTCGACTCGCGCGGCCGCGTCGTCGAGTCCGGTCTGCAGCGAACCACCTTGATGCCGGCTGTGGCCGGGGCGCCGGGACCGCTGCGGTACCAGGGCGCCCTCTCGGCGGATCCCGGCGACTACACCCTGAAGGTCGCGGCGATCGACGCCGAGGGACGGATCGGGACGGTCGAGCGCGCCGTGCAGGCGCGGCTCCCGGGCGCCGGCGCCCTGCGCGCGGGAGATCTCGTCGTCGCCGAGCGCGCGCGCGGCGGCGCGATCCTGCAGCCTCCGGCCGTCCCCCGGCTGCGCTCCCGATCGGCACTGACGTATCTCGAGCTGTACGGCGAGCGCGAGGCCGATCTCGACGCAGCGTCGGTGACGGTGGAGATCGCCGGCGCCGCGGCGGCTGACGCGCCGGCGCTCGTGCAGATCGCCGCGCCCTTTACGTCCGCGCGGGATCCGGGGCGCCGCGTCGCGACGGCCGAGATCGAGCTGGGCCTGCTGCCCCCCGGTCGGTACGTCGCGCGCGCCAGGATCACGGGCGGCGGCGACACCGCCGGACTCGTCACGCGCGCCTTTGAGATCGACGCGCCCGCGGGCGCGTCCGCGTCATCGGCTCCGGCGTCCGCCGACGCGGCGGCGAATCCCACAGCGCCGCC
>CAYHSN010000358.1:0-4099 GCA_964359235.1 uncultured Vicinamibacterales bacterium
CTTCAGCCGCAGGTACACGCTCAACTGCCCGCGGTGATGAATCGTGTGGTTGATGATGAAGCTCTTGAGCGCGACCATCGTCGGCGCCGAGAACATCTCCGTCCCGCCGCGCTTGAGCGACCACATCGCCATCAGCTCGGCGTCGCTCTTGCCCGCGATCTTCCCGCGCGCCTCGGCGACGGCCCGGTCGAACTCCCCGACGACCTGCGCCCGCGACGACGCCTGCTTGGGCTTGGCGTCCTCGCCGCTGTCGGCGAGGTCGTAGAGCGGCTTGTCGATGATCGCGCCCGCCCAACCAGGGATCTGCGCGATGTGGCTGGCCAGCTCGCCCATGCTGAACGATTTGTGGTGCGGCTTCCACCCGAGCTCGGCGTCGGGAATGCGGTCGAGCAATTTTCGCGTCGTGGCCATTTCGTGGTCGAACTCCGGCAGGATGGCGTCCTTGATGCTCACGTGCTCCTCCAACGGACGATGCCAAGCGTCACGGATGGCGCCCGGCGTTGAACGGTCAGCGACTGACTGGGCGCGGATACTCTACTACAGTCGCCGCCGATCCCGAGGCCAGATAGCCGAGCTTGAGCCTCAACCGTGACACCGCAATGGCCTCGATCCGATCGCGCGAGAGCGGAGCCGGATGCGTGGTGCCCGCAACCCACAGAGCCATCTGATCGGTGTGGAATGGACTGCCGGGATCTTCGGACACCCCGGGCGGCAACAGCGACCGCGAGTTGTCTGGATCGGCGAGATCCACGATCTGGGTGTACGAATTGCCCGGCTGCGACCAGATGGTGCTCACCTGCCCGCAGGCGAGCGGCGGCGACGTGAGGTCGAGCTGAGAATCGATCGAAGGCAACCGGAGCGGGCCATTCTCCTGGTACGGCATGCGGTGGACTTCGATCGATCCCCCGCGCGCCGGCGCGCTCCGTTGCCAGGTCTCGGCCGCCGTCCGCAGCCACGTCAACAGGTACTCGCGCACCTCCGGATCGCTCGGCGTCGCCGCGCTCTCGCCGTACTGCTGCTTCAACAACCGCGCCAGGTGGGTGATGCCGCCCTCTCCTCCACCCAGCCGCGCGCCGAGGTTCGACCGCCGGTAGGGCAGCAGCAACGATCCCGCCAGCGCCTGCGCGGCGGCATACGACGGCCGGCTTGCCTGATACCGAAAATCCCAGCTTCTCACCTGCTGCAGCAACGCGGTGACCGGCGGCTCGGTCAGGCGCAGGTCCTCGACCACGCGCTGCGCGACGGGGAGCAGCGCCGCCACCGCCGCGTGAACGTCGTCGCGGTGGACGTCGCGTTCGAATGAGGCGACCGAGAACGCGCGCTGCGGCGGACTGAGCAGCTCGACCAGACGCAACGACCGCGCGGTGTGCCCGGTGCCTCCCGTCCCGATCCCCAGGTCGTGCGGATACCAGGAGCCGATCGGCAGGTTATTGGCGTGGCTGATGAAGCCGGCGGACGGGTTGACCATGTGCGGCAGCTCGTCGAGCGGAATCCGCCCCGTCACCTCGTCTGCTCCCGTCCATCCTTCGAGCGCCATGCGCGGCGTGCGCCTCGTCAAGGGCACATGGACGAGCGTCTCATAGGCGATGGCGCCGTCGACGTCGGCATAGACCACGTGCAGGCCCGGGCTGTAGTAGTCCTGACTCGCGTCGCGGAACTCGGTCCAGTTCCGCGCGGCCATCATGCCGAGCTGCGCCTGGACCGACGTACGTCGCTGCTCGATCTCGGCGCGATGGCTGACGTAGAGATCACCGCTTGCGCTGCGGGTGGCGACCAGATCGTTGAACACGAACCCGTGGCGTGTCCTCGACACCTCCTGGTGCACGGGCGCACCGTCTCTGACGGCAATCGTCTCGGTGCGCCGCTCGAAGGGGAGCGACTCACCGCGGTACAGATAGCCACGGCGGTCGCGCGTGGACTGCTCGAGGAACGTCACGGTGGCGCTCGCGCCCAGCGCCGACGCGCCCCAGGCGAGCCGTCGGTTGAAGCCGATGAGCATACCAGGGGAGCCGGCGACGCCGATGCCACGGACGTCGAAACGACCGGCGCTCAGGTGGTACTCGTACCAGAGCGGCGGGTTGCTCACCGCCGTCTGCGGATCGCTCTCGAGAAGAGGCTTCCCGGTGGCTGACCGAGATCCACCGACCGCCCAGGCGTGACTGAAACGCAGTTGATCGTCGGCGAGGCTGCGGCGCCAGAACCCCGGCGTCGGCGGGCGCGCTTTCAACGCCGCGTAGGCGGCGGTGTTCTTGGCCATCTCCGATTCCGGCACGACGGCGGCCGCATCGTCGATCATCATGCCGCGCCGTTTGAGAGCTTCGGGCTCGCCAAGCTCCGCCACGAGCCGTTGGAATTCGACGTAGCTCTCGACCGCGCTTTCGTCGTAGAGCCGATCGAAGACTTCGGCGACAGCCATCCAGGCGCAGATGCAGTCGCCGTCGGTCCATGGTTCGGGCAGGACGGGCAGGCGCGCGAACCGGGTTCGAACCGTGACCGGATTGACCGCGACGAACGCGTTCACGCCCGCGGCGTACGCGCCGAGCATCGCGCGCTCGGCGTCCGGGAGGTTCTGGGCCGCCGCCTGGCAGTAGGACGGGAGGCCCGCGATCCGGAACTTGCGGTCGGAGTCGATCCACGCAGCGCCGAAGACCTCCGCGAGCCGGCCGGTCGCGCGCCGCCGGAAGAGCTCCATCTGGAGCAGACGATCTTCTGCGGTGGCGTACCCCACGCCGAAGAACCCGTCCGGCTCGGTCGCGGCAAACACGTGCGGGATGCCCCACGGGTCGCGGAAGATCTCGACGCTGCGGGTTGGCGGCGGCGAAACGCCGGCTGCCGCAGCAACAAGACTGCCGCAGAGGAGGACCGACACGAGCGGGTGGTGGGGCTTCATCCAGGATCCCGCGTCGATTCTATCAATCGCCCCCGGATTTTGCAGCGTGATTCTGCTCACGCCCGTCCCCGAAACGAGTTAGAATCCGCACATTCCTGGAGGATGGGGATGGAGAACCGGGGCCCGGTCCTGGGGCGGCGTGTCTTTGCGTCTTTTGTCGTCTTCGTCGCACTCGTCGGGAGCGTCTCGCCGGCGCGGGCCGAGTGCTCGCGCGGCACGCGGCCGCCGACGATCGCGGAGAAGAACTTCCAGTTCAACACCCTGAAGGCCCTCAAGGCGGCGATGCCCTCCGCGCCCGACGGCTGGCGCGTCGTGGAGGAGACCGACGTGCGTCCGCCGCGCCTGGCGTGCATCGGCCAGGAGCGGCAGCCGCTCTGGTTCGAATACCGCGTCCGTTTCGCGCCGGCCGCCGGCGCGCCGCGGGCGGGAGCGCCCGACGCACGGCCCGCGGCGTTTCCAGCGGCGGAGGCCGGCGACGCGCAGATCAGCATCGTCGTGAACGCACGCCGCCAACCGTTCACCCCGCCCGCCGAGGCCCTCGATGTTTCAGGGGTCACGCTGGCGTTCCGCGCGGCCTCGGCCGGCGCGATCTCATCGGTCCAACTGCTGTTCGGCGACTGGTCGATCGGCACCGATGACGACAGCGCGTCGCCGGGGCGCGAGGCGCTGGCGCACTTCGTGGTGGACGTGCCCTACACGAAGGTGCAGTCGCTGGCGGTGCAGATCGAGGGCGACAATCCGCGCGTCGACGCGCTCGTGGCGCGGCTTAATCTCGCCGCGCTCGGCGCGTTGCTGAATCGATGACGCGAGGACAGTCGACAGTCAACAGTCGACTGTTGACTGTCGCCCCTCCGGTCGCGACAATCCCTCCATGCGTCTGCGCGCGCTCAATGTCGGCTGCTTCGGGGGCGGGACGGGCCTGCCCAGCCTGCTCGGCGGTCTCAAGGCGAACCCCTGGCTCACCCTCAACGCCGTCGTCACGATGTTCGACAGCGGCGGGTCGTCCGGCCAACTCCGTGACGAGCTGGGCGTGCTGCCGCCCGGCGACGTGCTCAAGTGCGCGCTGGCGCTCGCGAGCAACGAGCGGGAAGCGCGCAAGCTCCTGCTGTCGCGCCTGCCGATGCTCGAGCACGCCAAGCTCGGCGGCCACACCGGCGGCAACCTGCTGCTGTCGATGATGGAGCAGTACAGCGGCGACTTCCTCGCCGC
>CAYHSN010000359.1:0-2345 GCA_964359235.1 uncultured Vicinamibacterales bacterium
CTGTCAGCATCACGTGGAAGATGCCGGCACGTCTCGGGCTCCTCGCACGGTGCACGGCGCACGTAGCACCTTGCACCAGCTCTGCTGCGACTGGATTATAGTGGCAGACGGATGCCCGTCTCCCTGTTTGTCACCTGCCTCGTCGATCAGTTTCACCCCGAGATCGGCCTCGGCATGGTGCGGGTCCTCGAGCGCCTCGGCCTGACGTGCGACTTCCCCGAGGCCCAGACCTGCTGCGGGCAGCCGGCGTTCAACGCGGGCTGCCCGGACGAAGCGCGCCGCGTCGCGCGCCAGTTCATCCGCGCGTTCCTGAACACCGAGCACATCGTCGCGCCGTCGGGATCGTGCGTGGCCTTCGTGAAGCGCCACCTGCCGTCGCTGTTCGGGCCCGGATCGGATGAGCATCGCGACGCGACGGCGATCGCCGCACGCGTACACGAATTCTCCGAGTTTCTCGTGTGCGTGCTCGGAAAGGATGATGTGGGCGCGGCGTTTCCGCACCCGGTGACGTATCACGACTCCTGTCATCTGCTGCGCGAGCTGGGCGTGAAAGACGAGCCGCGGCGCCTGCTCGGTCACGTGCGCGGCCTCGAACTCGTCGAGATGCCCGCGTCCGACACCTGCTGCGGCTTCGGCGGCGTCTTCTCGATCAAACAGCCGGACATCTCGACCGCGATGGGCGAGGACAAGCTCGGGAACCTCCGCCGCTCTGGCGTGGAGTATCTCGTCGCGTGCGACACCGGGTGCCTGATGCACCTGCGCGGCCTGATCAGCCGCCGCGGAATGAAGATGAAGGCGCTGCACCTGGCGGAGATTCTCGGTGGATCGTAGCGGCCGTCCGCCTGAAGGCGGACCCTACGACCGTGACGATTGTCCGATATGACCACCGCCCACGCCCGCTTCGTGACGGCGACCCGCGAGGCGTTGGCCAACCCTGGCCTGAGCCGCCTGCTGGACGAGGTCACCGTGCGCCTGAACGAGCGGCGCGCGGTGGCTGTCGCGGCGGTGCCGGAGTGGGAGGCGCTGCGCGAACGCGCGAGAGAGATCAAAGAAGACACGCTCGGCCGCCTGGACGAGTTACTGGACCAGTTCGAGCGCCAGGCAACCGCTCGCGGCGCGCGCGTCCACCGCGCCGCTGCGCCCGCCGACGCCTGTCGCCTCGTCATCGACATTGCCCACGCGAACGGCGCCAGGAGCGCGGTCAAGGGCAAGTCGATGGTCTCCGAAGAGATCCACCTCAACGCCGCGCTCGAGGCGGCGGGTGTCCGGGCCATCGAAAGCGATCTCGGCGAGTTCATCGTGCAGCTCGCCGGCGAGACGCCCTCGCACATCATCGCGCCGGCGCTCCACAAGTCGCGCGGCGAGGTCGCGCGGCTCTTCGCCGACAAGCTGGGCATCGCGCCGACCGACGACCTCGAGGCCCTCACGCGCGCCGCGCGCGAGCGGTTGCGCGCCGAGTTCGCGGCCGCGGGCCTCGGCCTGAGCGGCGCCAACTTCGCCGTTGCCGAGACCGGCACGATTGTCCTCCTCGAGAACGAAGGCAACATCCGGCTGTCGACGTCGATGCCGCGCGTGCACGTTGCGCTGATGGGGATCGAGAAGGTGATCCCGCGCGCCGCGGATCTGCCCGTGTTTCTCACACTGCTGCCGCGCAGCGCGACTGGCCAGCCGATGGCGACCTACGTGTCGTTCCTTACCGGGCCGCGGCGGCCCGGTGAGCTCGACGGCCCCGACGAGCTGCACATCGTCATTCTGGACAACGGACGGTCGGCGCTCCTGGCGGATCCCGTCGCGCGCTCGGCGCTCGCGTGCATCCGCTGCGGCGCGTGCCTGAACGCGTGCCCGGTCTACCGGAACATCGGCGGGCACGCCTACGGGACGGTCTATGCGGGACCGATCGGATCGGTGATCAGCTCTTTCCTGCAGCCGTCGGTGACGCCGCCCGATCTGCCGTTCGCGTCGTCGCTGTGCGGCGCGTGCGCGGACGTCTGCCCGGTGAAGATCGATCTGCCGGGATTGCTGGTGCATCTTCGCGGGCGGACGATGCGGAGCGACCTGCCGGGCGAAGCCGCGCCGGGCCGGCGCTCGCAGAAGCTGGCGATGCGTGCGTGGGCGTTCGCGATGGGCGGCCCGCGCCGATACCGACTCGTGTCGCGGCTCATGCGCCTCGCCCTGCGGCCGTTCGCGCAACGCGGCGTGATCCGGAGACTGCCGTGGCCGGCTGGCGGCTGGACGGCGGCGCGGGACTTCCCGGCGCCGGCGCCGCGGATGTTTCGCGAGATGTGGAAGGAGAGGGGCGGACTGAAATCCGGCGCCAAGACGACTGATGTGGCTCAGGTCTGAGA
>CAYHSN010000359.1:2445-4090 GCA_964359235.1 uncultured Vicinamibacterales bacterium
TGCTCGACTCGTTCGCTCGCGCCGCGCGCGAGGCGCAGGCCGAGGTTGTCGTCGCGACGACATACGACGACGCGCGCCGGCGCGTCACCGAGATCCTGCGCGCAGAAGACGCGCGGTTCGTCATGGTGTCGCCGGACGCAGCCACGCAACCGTGGTCGTGCGGCGACGATCTCCCGACCGCCGGCCTCCGCGTCGTCACTCGGTCCGCTGCGCACAACGACCGCGAGGAGCTGCTCGCGACCGACGCCGGCGTGACCGTGGCGGCGTACGGCCTGGCCGACACGGGCACGCTCGTGCTGTGCGCGTCACCCGGCGACCACCGGCTCGACTCGCTTCTGCCACCGGTTCACGTCGCGCTCGTTCGGGCGAGCACGTTGCTGCCGGATCTGGCCACGGCCTTCGCGCGCTTCTCGGCCGACGACCGCTTCGCCAGGCACAGCGCCGTCACGTTCGTCCGCGGCCCGAGCCGCACCGCCGACATCGAGATGACGCTCACGATCGGCGTGCACGGCCCGGGGAAACTGTACATCGTCCTGCTGGACGATTCGACGTTCTCGTCGTAGCGCGCGACTTCAGTCGCGCCGTCGGCGGGCCTGAAGACCCGCCTCTACCGGATGTGTTTCTCCTTCGTGCCTTCGTGGCCCGTGGTTCCGTGCCTTCGTGCCCCTGACGTGATCGCGACCGCAGCGTGACTGCGTGACAGGCCTGAAGCCTGGAGCCCGAAGCCCGAAGCCTTGCGCTACGGGTATCATGCGGGGATGACCTCCACCACCCGAGAATTTCTCGATTTCGCCCTCGACGCGGCTGCTCAGGCCGGCAGCCTCGCCCTCGCGTCCTTCAGGATCGGCGTCGCCGTCGAATGGAAACCCGACCGCTCCCCCGTGACCGCCGCCGACCGCGGCGCCGAAGAACTCCTCCGCCGCCTCATCGAGCGCCGCTTCCCCGATCACGCCATCGTCGGCGAGGAAATGGGACAGTCGGATCGCGACTCGCGCCATCGGTGGATCATCGATCCCATCGACGGCACGCAGTCGTTCATCCGCGGCGTGCCGCTCTGGGGCGTGTTGCTGGGACTGGAGATCGACGGCGAGATGGTCGTGGGGGTGGTCAACCTGCCGGCGCTCGGTGAGGTGATCGCCGCGGCCACCGGCCTCGGCTGCCGCTGGAACGATCGTCCCGCGCGCGTGTCGGCCGTTGACCGCCTCGATCGGGCCCTCCTCTCGTGCACCGACACGGCCGATCTCGCACGACGCCGTCCCGACGCCTGGGCGTGGCTTCAGGCGCGCACGAGGATGCAGCGCGGCTGGGGCGACTGCTACGGCCACTGCCTCGTGGCGACCGGCCGTGCCGACGTCATGCTCGATCCGATGATGAGCGCGTGGGACTGCGCGCCGCTCCTGCCGATCCTGCGCGAGGCGGGCGGCACCTTCACCGACTGGGACGGCCGCGCGACGATCTACGGGGGAAACGCGATCAGCACGAACGGGAAACTGTTCGAGGAAGTGATGGCAGTGATTCGTGAATCACGGGGCTGAAGCCCTATCAGCCCGTGGCGCAAGTCGCCAGGGCTGCGAGGGCACAGAGCACGAACCACAGAGCACGCCGAGGCCACAGACGCAACCTCAGGAATCTCCGCGTTCTCTGT
>CAYHSN010000360.1:0-4050 GCA_964359235.1 uncultured Vicinamibacterales bacterium
AGGCAGGCGTCAGGCTTCGGCGCAAAGCGGAACAGCTCGGTCAGCCACGTGCGCGACAGGCCCGCGGCTTCGCCGAACGCGATGGCGGACTCGACATAGGGCGCGGCGACGACCGTCTGTCCCTGCGCGATCGCGGGCCGGATCTGCCAGCGGAGCCGGAAGGTCAGGTCGGACGCGTAGAGCAGGAGCAACGTGCGGGGCGACGGCGTCAGCTCCTTCTGTTTCGCGAGGCGCAGCTCGTAGAACGTGCCGGACGCGTCCCACGTGCTGACGCCGCCCTCGGCGCCCTCGTCTTTCAGGTGCTGCCAGACGCGCGCGGCCGCGCGCGTGACGTCGCGCCCGCGTGTGCCCTCGACGGCAATGAGCCGGCCTGCCGGCTTCCTGCGCCTACCCGCCACGCCCGCCCTCGTCTTTGCTTGTCTTCGTCTTTGTCCTTGCCCTTGTCCTCGTCCGTGTCCCGGTTCTCGTCCTTGCGCGTGCGCCTGTGCCTGCGCCTTCGCCACGCTCCGCCAGCCACTCGAGGACCGCCTCGACGTTCCACTCGGCCCATGCCCGCCGGCGAGCCGACTGGAAGAACTCGCGGATGCGACGGTGCTGTTCGTAGATAGGCCGCTCGGCGTCGATCGTGACGAACTGGAAGATGAGCGCCAACGCGTCGTACTCGCGGATCACGCGCGCGATGAACTGCCGGTAGCTCGTGACCGCATCGCCTTCTCCCGTCACGTCCTGCCCGGCCTCGTAGAACTTCGGCGTGCGCGTCGAGACGACCCGCCGCGTCGAGGTGTCTGGCGAGACCGAGAAATAGAAGACCACGTCGGGCCACACGAGCGGCGAGTAGACGTGCAGCAGCCAGTCGAGATCGAGGCCGCGCGCCGCGTCGCGCGCGAGGCCGGTGAAGAGAAACCGGTCGGCCAGCACCATGCGGCCCTGCCAGAGCGCCGGCAGGATCTCCGTGTGCAGGCGGTGGCGGAAGTCGGCCGCGTGCAGCAGGCAAAATTCCTCGGGCCCGAGCGCGTGGACCTTCTTGCGCGCCTTGATGAGGGGCTTGATGAGCGGCGACGAATTCCACTTGCTCGTCACCACTTCGTGGCCCTCGCTCTGCAGCCACGTCTTGAAGAGCTTGCGCTGCGTGGTCTTGCCCGCGCCGTCCGGGCCCTCGAAGGCGATGAGCAGGCCGCGCCGTTTTTCCTGCGCGCGCAGCAGCGTTCTCAGACGCGGGCGTGGAAGCGTGACCGGCGCCGCTCGAAGGGCCTTCGGCATGCGGGCGCTATTGTAGGCCAACCCAAGCCCCAAGGCGCACGCCCTTCACGAACGGCCGCTCGCGGCGCGGGCTGACGAGATGGATGTCGCCGGCCAACAGCTCCTTGCCGACGCCGGTCTCGCCGATGAGGAGCACCGAGGCTGCATCCTGGACTTCCGGGGGAGTACGGCGCCATTCTAGCAGCCTATGGCGCTGTTCATCGGCCTCGACAGCGGCACCCAGAGCACGAAGGCCGTGCTCGTCAGCGGCAAGGACGGCCGGGTCGTGGCGAGCGCGTCGGTCGGCCACGAGCTGCTGCGGTCGAGCGTGCCCGGGCAGAAGGAACAGAACCCGCGTGATTGGGTCGATGCCGCTTCCGCGACGGTCGGCCGCATCCTCCACCTGTCGCGGATCGATCTGAAATCGGTCGCGGCCATCGGGATCTCGGGCCAGCAGCACGGCTTCGTGCCGCTGGATCGCGACGGCCAGATCATCAGACCCGCCAAGCTGTGGTGCGACACGACGACCAGGCGCGAATGCGACGTCATCGTCGAGCGGCTCGGCGGGCCAGCCCGCACGATCGAGCTCCTCGGCAACGGCGTGCTCCCCGGCTACACCGCATCGAAGATCCTGTGGCTGAGAGAACACGAGCCGGCGAACTATGCCCGCCTCGCGACGGTGCTCCTGCCGCACGACTACCTCGCGTTCTGGCTGACCGGTCACAAGGTGATGGAGTATGGCGACGGGTCGGGCACGGCGCTGATGGACGTGCGCACGCGCACGTGGTGCCAGGAGGCGATCGCCGCCATCGATCCGGCGCTGGTCGAGAGGCTGCCGCCACTCGTGCACTCCCGCACGCCCGCCGGGACGCTGCGTCCCGAGATCGCGGCGACGTGGGGACTCAAGGCGGACGTCCTGGTGTGCGGCAGCGGCGACAACATGATGGGCGCCATCGGCACCGGCAACGTGCGCGAGGGCCTCGTCACCGCGAGTTTGGGGACCTCCGGCACGATCTACGCCTGCTCGGAACACCCGATCGTCGATCCCAGGGGCGAGGTCGCCGCGTTCTGCGATGCGACCGGCCGCTGGCTGCCGCTCGTCTGCACGATGAACGTGACGGTGGCGACCGAGATGGTGCGGCGCCAGCTCGATCTCGATCACGAGCGCTTCGCGAAGCTCGCCGCGTCGGTCCCCGCCGGCGCTGGCGGCCTGCTGCTCATTCCGTTCTTTGAAGGCGAGCGGACGCCGAATTGTCCGGACGGGACGGGTGTGTGGCTCGGTGTGCGCGACGCGACGTTCGATGCCGCACACATGGCGCGCGCCGCGATGGAAGGCGTGACGCTCGGCATGAACTACGGGCTGACCCGGCTGCGTGAGCTGGGCATCAGGCCGCAGGAGATTCGCCTGACCGGCGGCGGCGCGAAGAGCGCCGTGTGGCGGCAGATCGCGGCGGACGTGTTCGATTGCCCGGTGGTGTGTCCGGCGCCCGAGGAGGGCGCCGCGTACGGGGCCGCGCTACACGCGATGTGGGTATCCGGGCACGCGCGTGGACGGCCCGTCTCCATCGAGGAGTTGACCGGCCGCTTCATCACGCTCGACGAGCGCACGCGCGCGGTTCCTGACCGCGCCCGCGTCGGGGTCTACCGAGAACTGCAGCGGCTCTTCGACCGCGCCACATCCGACCTCGGCGCGTCGTTCTCCCTGCACCGAACGTTCCTGAGCGGCCTGCGTGAAAAGACGGCCGTGGTTCATGCGGGCCTGGAGGCGCTCATTGCTCGCCAGAGTGCTCGGCGGCTGGCCGCGCTGGGCGGGAGCGAGAAGCGGCTGCGGCGTGTGCCGCGCCGCCGGCCGGGGCCGCGCTCGTGATGCTCGTCGACACGTCGGTCTGGATCGACCACCTGCGTCGCGGGCATGCCGCCCTGTCTGCGCTGCTCGAGGCAGGCCGCGTGATGGTTCATCCGTTCGTCGTCGGTGAGCTCGCCTGCGGACGTCTCGAGAGGCGCAAGGAGATCCTGACGCTGCTGAAGGCGCTTCCGCAGGCGGAGGTCGCGCATCACGACGAAGTGATGGCCTTCGTCGAGACGCATCGGCTGATGGGATCAGGTGTGGGGTGGGTCGATGTCCACTTGCTCGCCTCGGCCAAACTCGGTGACGTGTCCATCTGGACAGCCGATGCGCGGCTCAAGAAGGCCGCCATCCGTCTCGGCCTCTACCCCGAACCGGCGCCTGCTGAGAAGTAGGGGCCGAGCGTGCCGGCCTGCTGAGTGACTGCGGTGGCACCGGGCTTCAGCCCTGTGTGACTCCGGCGTGGCTCTCCACGTGCAGCAGATCCAGATCCGGCAGCGTCAGCACCGCGAAGGCAGGCATCCCGAGTTTGCGCCAGAACTCGAAGGGCTTCTCTTTCGTACAGGCCGTGACGAACAACGTGATGACCGTGGCATGGCTGAAGACGAGGGTGTCGCCGTCGGCTTGACGCGCGATCGACGGGGCGATGGCTCGCGTGAATCGACGTTGCGCCTCGGCCGCCGTCTCGTCACCGAGCACCCGTTGGTCAGGTCGCGCGAAGAACTCGATCAGGCGCGCGTCGAATTCCTCCTGTGAGAGCCACGGCACGTTGTCGCGCTTGTGCTCGCAGAGGTCATCGAGGATCTGGATCGACGGGCTGCGCCAGGCCAGTGGCTTGACGACGAGCATCGCCGTCTCGAGTGCCTTCGGTTCCGGGCTCGAGGCGATGACCGCGGGCGTTCGACCGGCGAGGCGTGCCGCGAGTAGGTCGCAGCGGCGCCGGCCTTCGTCACCGAGGCGCCACT
>CAYHSN010000361.1:0-4046 GCA_964359235.1 uncultured Vicinamibacterales bacterium
GAGGAACGAGGAACGAGGAACGAGTAGTGATGCGTAGGGGCCGAGCTTGCCTGCCCTGAGCGGAGCCGAAGGGCCTGCCCTGAGCGATGTCGAAGGGCTCGGCCCGGAACGAGGGACCATGCTGCCACCGACCCTTCACGATGTCTACCTCGCCCGCAGACGCCTGCAGGGCGTCCTGCGTCCCACGCCGCTCATGCGACACCCACTGCTCGCCGCCGAGCTCGGCTGCGAGGTCTACGTGAAGCACGAGAACCACAACCCGACGGGCGCGTTCAAAGTGCGCGGCGGGGTGAACCTCGTATCGAGCTTCGACGAGGACCGGCGCCGGCGTGGGGTGATCACGGCGTCGACCGGCAACCACGGCCAGTCGATCGCGTTTGCCTGCCAGCGCGAGGGCGTGGCGTGCACGATCTACGTGCCGGTGGGCAACAATCCCGAGAAGAACGCGGCCATGCGCGCCTTCGGCGCCTCGGTCGTCGAACACGGGAAAGACTTCGACGAAGCGCGCGAGGAGGTGGAGCGGCTCGTGCGCGAGCGCGGGCTGCGCTACGTCCACTCGGCGAACGAGCCGCTGCTCATCGCCGGCGTCGGCACCTACGCGCTCGAGATCTTCGAGGAACTGCCGCAGGTGGATGTCATTTTCGTGCCGATCGGCGGCGGCAGCGGCGCGAGCGGCCTCGTCACGGTCCGCGACGGCCTCGGCGCGAAGGCCGACATCATCGGCGTGCAGGCGGAGCGGGCGGATGCGTTCACGCGCTCGTGGCGCGGGCCGGCGCGCGTGGTGGGGGAGACAGCGGACACGTTTGCCGAGGGCATGGCCACGCGTGTGACGTTCGACCTCACGTTCGGCATCCTCACGCGCGGACTGCGCGACATCGTGACGCTCAGCGAAGACGAACTTGCCGAAGGGGTTCGCCTGGCGATGCGCACGACCCACAACCTCGCCGAGGGCGCCGGCGCCGCGCCGATCATGGCCGCGTGGACGCGGCGCGACGCGCTCAGGGGCCAGACGGTCGTCTGCGTGATGAGCGGCGGGAACCTGGACGCCGGGACGCTGAGGAGGATCCTGAGCTAACGACGAAAGCCACGAAGACACGAAGGCGCGAAGAGAAGACACAATAACGCAACGGTTCCCCAGGTTGATCTTTCCTGTCTTCGTGGCCATCGTGCGAAGCGCATCCAGTCCGGAAGGTCGGCATGATTGCCCAGTTCTTCACCCTGACTATCGTGGCAGGCAGGTCGCCGACTAGAATACAGAGTTATTCCAAGGCTGCAGGACATGAGAAACATCGCCCCGAAAGACGATCCCGAGCTGGAGCGCGCCGAGACGCGCGAATGGCTCGACTCACTCGACTACGTGATTCACCAGGACGGTCCGGCGCGGACCTCGCACCTGCTCGCGGCGCTCGAGCGGCACGCGCGGCGAAGCGGCGTGGCGCTGCCGTTCACCGCCAACACGTCCTACGTCAACACGATCCGCGCCGAGGCGCAGGTGCCGCTCGCGGGCAGTCAGGAGATCGAACGCCGCATCAAGAGCCTCATCCGCTGGAACGCGCTCGCGATGGTGGTCAAGGCGAACCGCCAGTCGGAGGGCATCGGCGGGCACATCTCGACGTACGCGTCGGCGGCCACGCTGCTCGAAGTCGGCTTCAACCACTTCTTCCGGGCGAAGGGGCCGAACGGCGAGGGCGACCTCATCTACTTCCAGGGGCACGCCTCGCCCGGCATCTACGCGCGCGCGTTCCTCGAAGGCCGCCTGACGGCGAACGCGCTCGAGAACTTCCGTCACGAGCTCAGGCCCGAGGGCGGGCTGTCGTCGTACCCGCACCCGTGGCTCATGCCCGACTTCTGGGAGTTCCCGACGGTGTCGATGGGGCTGAGCCCCATCATGGCGATCTACCAGGCGCGCTTCATGCGCTACCTGGAGGACCGGGGCCTGAAGGCGGTGTCCGACTCGAAGGTGTGGGCGTTTCTCGGCGACGGTGAAACGGACGAGCCCGAGGCGCTCGGCGCCATCACGCTCGCGTCGCGCGAGAAGCTCGACAACCTCATCTTCGTCGTCAACTGCAACCTGCAGCGTCTGGACGGTCCGGTGCGCGGCAACGGGCAGATCATCCAGGAGCTCGAGGCGGCGTTTCGCGGCGCCGGCTGGAACGTCATCAAGGTGATCTGGGGCAGCGACTGGGATCCGCTGCTCGCCAACGATCACGACGGCCTGCTGGCGAAGCGGATGGGGGAGACCGTCGACGGCCAGTATCAGAAGTACGCCGTCGAGTCGGGCCGTTACATCCGCGAGCACTTCTGGGGCGCCGATCCGCGCCTCCTCGAGATGGTCAAGCATCTCTCCGACGACCAGCTCGGCCGCCTGCGGCTCGGCGGGCACGATCCCATCAAGGTCTACAACGCCTACCGCGCCGCCGTCGCGCACACGGGAGCGCCCACGGTCATCCTCGCGCGGACGATCAAGGGTTACGGCCTCGGCGAAGCCGGCGAAGGCAAGAACATCACGCACCAGCAGAAGAAGATGAACGAGGACGAGCTGCGCGCGTTCCGCACGCGCTTCGGCATCCCCATCTCGGACCAGCAGCTCAAGGACATGCCGTTCTATCGCCCGCCGGAGGACGCGACCGAGATGCAGTACCTCCGCGAGCGGCGGCAGGCGCTCGGCGGCTACGTGCCCTCACGGCAGGTGCGCGTCGAGCCGCTGCCGCTCTCGCTCGACCCCGTGTTCGAGGAGTTCTACAAGGGCACTGAGGGGCGCACGGTCTCGACGACGATGGTGTTCGTGCGGATGCTGGCGAAGATGCTTCGCGAGAAGGCGATCGCCGATCTGATCGTGCCGATCGTGCCGGACGAAGCGCGCACCTTCGGCATGGAAGCGCTCTTCCGCCAGGTCGGCATCTACTCGCACACCGGTCAGTTGTACGAGCCGGTCGACCTGGATACGCTCCTCTACTACAAGGAAGCCAAGAACGGGCAGATCCTCGAGGAAGGCATCACCGAGGCCGGGTCGATCTCGTCGTTCATCGCCGCCGGCACCGCGTACGCCAACTACGGCGTGAACACGATCCCGTTTTTCATCTTCTACTCGATGTTCGGGTTCCAGCGGATCGGCGACTTCATCTGGGCCGGCGCCGACTCGAGGGTGCGCGGCTTCCTGCTCGGCGGCACGTCGGGCCGCACGACGCTCGCCGGCGAAGGGCTCCAGCACCAGGACGGCCAGAGCCACGTGCTCGCGTGGAGCGTGCCGAACCTGAAGTCGTACGACCCGGCGTTCGCCTATGAGATCGCCGTCATCATCCAGGACGGGATCAAGCGGATGTACGCGGATCAGGAGAGCCTCTTCTACTACCTGACCGTGATGAACGAGCAGTACGAGATGCCGCCGATGCCCGACGGCGCCCGCGAGGGCATTCTCAAGGGCATGTACCGCTTCCGCGCCTCGGAACACCGCACGGCGAAGCTGCGCGCGCAACTCCTCGGCAGCGGGGCGATCCTCAACGAGGCGATCAAGGCTCAGGCGATTCTCGAAGAGCAGTACGGCGTGGCGGCCGACGTCTGGAGCGTGACGAGTTACGGCGAGCTCTACCGCGACGGCCACGCGGCCGAGCGCTGGAACATGCTGCATCCCGGCGAGCGCCTCCGGGTGCCCTACGTGACCGAGTGCCTGAAGGACGCCCCGGGCGTGCTCGTCGCGGCGACGGACTATCTCAAGGTGCTGCCCGACGCGATGACGCGCTGGGCGCCGAGGCCCATCGTGACGCTCGGCACCGACGGCTTCGGGCGCAGCGAGGATCGCCAGGCGCTGCGCGACTTCTTCGAGGTCGACGCGCGCTTCATCACGCTGGCGACGCTGGCGGCACTCTCGCGCGACGGGCAGATCGAAGCGAAGGTCGTCGAGCAGGCCATCAAGGATCTCGGCATCAATCCGGAGAAGCCGAATCCGGCGACGACCTAGCCTTGATGCGTCAAAACCCACCGCCGTTTCGAAAGCGATGCTGTCCTGGCCGCGGCGGAACAGTGTAAGGAATTCGCCGTAGCGCAGA
>CAYHSN010000362.1:0-4045 GCA_964359235.1 uncultured Vicinamibacterales bacterium
GAGCACCGGTCTCCAAAACCGGGAGTCGGGGGTTCAAATCCCTCCAGGCCTGCCAGTCCGCGCGAAGGCGGGGACGGCACGAGTGCCGCACGGCCGGGAGCGGCGGCGGCGCACACATTCGGAAGGGGCCACGCAACGATGTCCTGGACCAACCAGGCCCGCGAGTTCTTCAAGGAAGTTCGGGTGGAGTCCACCAAGGTCAGCTGGCCGACCCGGAACGAGCTGCGCGATTCGACGATCGTGGTGATCGTCACGGTGCTCATCATCTCTGGCTTCGTGGGCATCGTGGACCGGATCCTGACGCTGGGCGTGGGGTTGCTGTTCCGCTAGGGGCGGATGCGCGCCGGAGCAGCCGGCGGGCGCGGACGTCCAGGGGACGGGAAGACCAATGAGCAAGAAGTGGTATGTGATCCACACCTATTCGGGCCACGAGAACAAGGTGAAGACGAACCTCGAGAAGGCCGTCCACTCGGCCGGGCTGGAGGAGCGCTTCGGCGGCATCCTCGTGGCGACCGAGGAATTCGTCGAGATGAAGGACGGGAAGCGGAAGACCTCCAAACGGAAGACGTTCCCCTCCTACGTCATGGTCGAGATGGAGCTCGACGACGAGACGCGGCACGTCGTGCAGAACGTGCCGGGAGTGACCCGCTTCATCGGGTCGGGCAGCGGCGCGGTCGCCCTCAAGGAGAACGAGGTGCGGCGCATCCTCGGCCAGATGGAGGCCACCAGGTCGAAGCCGACGCCGACCGTGACGTTCCGCGTCGGGGACCACGTCCGCGTGGTGGACGGTCCCTTCAACGCGTTCACGGGCGTGGTGGACGAAGTGAACAACGAGCGCGGCAAGATCAAGGTGATGGTGAGTATCTTCGGACGCGCCACGCCGGTCGAGCTCGACTTCCTGCAGGTGCAGCCGGTCTAGCAGACGGTCGGACGACGCCCGGCGCCGGAACGGCGGCCGGGTGCGAGCAGTCGCAGAGGCGGCGGTCAGCCGTCTGTGAGGAGAGGGTCGATGGCCAAGCCAATCGCAGCCATGGTGAAGTTGCAGTGCAACGCGGGCAGCGCCACGCCGGCGCCCCCGGTGGGCCCGGCGCTGGGCCAGCACGGCATCAACATCATGGAGTTCTGCAAGCAGTTCAACGCCCGCACGCAGCACCAGGCCGGGCTCGTCATCCCGGTCGTCATCACGATCCACACCGACCGGTCGTTCACGTTCATCACGAAGACGCCGCCGGCGGCCGTGCTGCTCAAGCGCGCGGCCGGGCTGGCGAAGGGTTCGGGAGTCCCGAATCGCACCAAGGTAGGCACTGTGACTCGCGCTCAGGTCCGCGAGATCGCTGAACTCAAGGCGCCCGATCTGAACTCCGCGACGCTCGAAGCGGCCGAGCGGATGGTGATGGGCACCGCCCGTAGCATGGGGATCGAGATCGCCGACTAGAGAAGGGAAGGAACCGGATGGTCCGCCTGGACAAGGAAGAAGCCGAACAGCTCCTGAAGGGCAAGACCCCGCGCGAGATCTACGAAATCGTGCGCGCGCGGGTCGCCGAAGGCCCTCATGCCATCAACGACCTCAACGAGACGCTCGACTGGGTGGTGAAGGAGGGCTACGCCACCGAGGCCGAGCTCGACGCGGTCGAAGAGGAATACAACTAGCGCCACGGGGCTTCGGCCCGTGACGGTGGCGGGCGCGCGCACCGACGCCTCGCGCCCGGCGGCGCCGTCGGCTCTCCGAGCCGCGGCCCGCGCAACGGCGGCGTCAGGGTGACCCCAACCGCGTGGGAGTGGCGGACCGTTCCCGTCACGCAGGCACCACGGGAGGATCCATGAAACACGGCAAGCGCTACCGCGTCGCGTCGGAGCTCGCGAGACAGGCGGGGCAGGTCGGCGACCTGGCCCGGGCCGTCAAGCTCGTGAAGCAGACTGCGTGCGCGAAGTTCGACGAGACCATCGTCGTCTCGTCCCACCTGGGCGTGGACCCGCGCCACTCGGACCAGCTGGTCCGCGGCACGGTGGTCCTGCCGCACGGCACCGGCAAGAGCCTCAGGGTGCTGGTGCTCGCCAGAGGCGAGAAGGCCAGGGAGGCTGAGGCCGCGGGGGCCGACTACTCCGGCGCGGAGGACTACGTCCAGAAGATCCAACAGGGCTGGCTGGACGTGGATGCCATTGTCGCCACGCCCGACATGATGGGCGAGGTCGGCAAGCTGGGCCGCGTGCTCGGCCCGCGGGGCCTGATGCCGAACCCCAAGAGCGGCACGGTGACCTTCGACGTCGCGAAGGCCGTCAAGGAGCTCAAGGCCGGCAAGATCGAGTTCCGCGTCGACAAGGGCGCGAACATCCACGCGCCGGTCGGCAAGGCGTCGTTCAGCGAGGACAAGCTGCTCGAGAACGCGAAGGCGTTCCTGCGCGAGCTGGTACGCGCGAAGCCGGCAGCCTCCAAGGGCGCCTTCATCAAGACGCTGACCCTGAGCGCGACGATGGGACCCGGCGTCACGCTCGATCCCGCGGCGATCACGGCCGAGCTGGCCCGCTAGGAGGACCGATGCCGACTCCCGAGAAGATCCAGACCCTCCAGGACACCAGCGAACGGATCCGCGAGGTGCGCGGCTTCTACCTGGCGGACTTCAGCGGCATGAGCGTCGAGAAGCTCTCGCTCCTGCGCAAGAAGTGCCGCGAGCAGAAGGTGCAGTTCCGCGTCATCAAGAACACGCTGCTCAAGCGCGCGTTCAACGAGCGCGGGATCACCGAGCTCGACGCGTTCCTCGAAGGGCCGACCGGCCTGGTGTTCAGCCCGATGAGCGAGGTCTCGCCGGCGAAGATCCTGACCGACTTCGCCAGGGAGCACGAACGGCCGCGCATCAAGGCGGCGGTCGTGGATGGGCGCCTGTACGACGACAGAGCGATCGCCACGCTGGCCACGCTGCCGAGCTACGAGGTGATGCTGTCGCAGCTCCTGGGCACCATCATCGCGCCCATGACCACGTTCCTGGCCGCGATCGACGCGACGCTGCGCCTGCCCGCCACGATGGCGGACGTGCTGGAGCGCGAGAAGAGCAAGGTTTCCTGACGGTCACCCGCGGGTCCGGTGCCCGCTCACGAGTTTTCAACGCAACCCTCGCAACCGAAGAAGGAGACACGCATCATGTCCACCGCGATTGACCAGGTACTCGACCTGATTGGCAACATGTCCGTGCTGGAGCTGGCGGAGCTGAAGAAGAAGTACGAGGAGAAGTTCGGCGTGACGGCCGCGGCTCCGATGATGGCGATGGCGATGCCTGGCGCGGGCGGCGGTGCGGCGGCGGTGGCCGAGGAGCAGACCGAGTTCGACGTCGTCCTCCAGTCGGCCGGAGAGAAGAAGATCCAGGTCATCAAGGTGGTGCGCGAGCTCACCGGCCTCGGCCTCAAGGAGGCGAAGGACCTGGTGGACGGCGCTCCCAAGCCAGTCAAGGAGAAGGTCAGCAAGGGCGAGGCCGCGGACGTCAAGGCCAAGCTGGAAGAGCAGGGCGCGACCGTCGAGATCAAGTAGAGCGGATCGCGTGGCTCCGAAGTTGATTGCCGGCGCTGAGCCCGGACCCGGACCTGCCTCGGGCGGGTGCCGGGGCCGTCGTCGCCGGCAGCGCGACACTTCCCCATTCGGAAAGGTGGGAAGGCCTTGAAGACTGCACGCCGTAAGGACCGGAAGAACTTCTCGAAGATCGACCGCGAGTGGAACCTGCAGATCCCCAACCTGCTCGAGGTCCAGCTCAAGAGCTTCCGGGATTTCCTCCAGATGGACGTGGACCCGCTGCGCCGCCGGAGCGAGGGGCTGCAGGAGGTGTTCACGGGTGTGTTCCCGATCAGCGACCCGCGTGAGCTGTACTCACTGGAGTTCGTCTCGTACGACATCGGCGAGCCCAAGTACTCGATGGACGAGTGCGTGGAGCGCGACCTGACCTTCTCCGGGCCGCTCAAAGCACGGCTGCGCCTCATCACCCGTGAGGAAGTCGACGGGGTCAGGCGCGACAAGGACGTGATCGAGCAGGAGGTCTACCTCGGCGAGCTGCCGCTCATC
>CAYHSN010000363.1:0-4045 GCA_964359235.1 uncultured Vicinamibacterales bacterium
GAGCGCCAGCCGCCGCCGGTGCGGCTCTTCCGCTCGCAAGCCCTCTCCGGTTTTGGCCCATTAGGCTAAGATTGGCTGTTCAGGGAGGTGTTGTGATGCGAGCGAAGTGTTGCGTCGTCGCCGTCGCGGTCCTGGCCCTTTCGGTTGCCCTCACCGGCCAGGTGCCGAGCGGCGCCGCCTCCGGGTATCTCCAGCCTCCGAGAATCATCGTCGACATTCTCGACGCGCCGCCGACACCGTCGGTCGTCGTCGCGCCCACGCACGGCCTGATCGCGCTCGTCGAGCGCCGCAGCATGCCCACGATCGCCGAAGTGGCGCAACCGATCCATCGGCTCGCCGGCCAGCGCATCAACCCGAAGACCAACGGCCCGCAGCAGCGCACCGGCGCGTCGACGAGCATCACGCTGCGATCGATCGCCGACGGCGCCGAGCGCAAGATCGTGGTGCCGGCGTCGCCGCGGCTGGGCAGCATCAACTTTTCTCCCGACGGCAAGCGCCTGTCGTTCACGCACACGCGCGGCGACGGCATCGACCTCTACGTGGTTGACACCGCGACCGGTCAGTCGAAGCTCCTCGCGTCGAACCTGAACGCCACCACGGGCGATCCGTGCAACTGGCTCGAGGACAACGCGACGTTGCTGTGCACGTTCGTCCCAACCGGCAGCGGGCCGGAGCCGGCGGCCGCGGCCGTGCCGACCGGGCCGAACATCCAGGAGACCTCCGGCAAGGCGGCGCCGGCGGCGACCTACGAAGATCTGCTGAAGACCGATCACGACGAGGCGCTCTTCGAGCACTACTTCACGAGCCAGCTCGCCACGGTCGACGTCGCGAGCGGCCGTAAGACCCCTGTGGGCAAACCGGCGATTCTCGACGAGGCGACGCTCTCGCCGAACGACGAGTACGTCCTCGTCGCGAAGATCAAGCGGCCGTTCTCGCGGCTCATTCCGATGAACGGATTCCCGAAAGACGTCGAGGTCTGGAACCGCCGCGGCGAGGTCCTCCGGAAGGTCGCCGACGTGCCCTCGAGCGAAGGCGTCCCGATCAACGGCGTGCTCACCGGTCCGCGCGGCTGGCGCTGGCGCCCGGATCAGCCGGCCACGATCGTGTGGGTCGAAGCGCTCGACGGCGGCAACCCGCGCACGCAGGTGCCGCATCGGGACAAGGTCATGACGCTTGCGGCGCCGTTCGGCGGTCAACCCGTCGAGCTGGCGAAGACCGAGTACCGCTACGCCGGCGTGTCGTGGACGGAGAAAGGGACGGCGCTGCTCTCCGAGTCGGATCGGGCGACGCGCCGCACGCGCACGTGGCTGCTGGACGCGAGCGCCGAGCCGCGCAAGTTGTGGGATCGGAAGCAGGAGGATCAGTACGGCAATCCGGGCACGCCGGTCGCGAAGCGCGGCGGTGGCGGCGCAGGATTCGGCGGCTTCGGCGGCGGTGGTGGCACGAGCCCGATTCTGCAGTTCGGCGACGACATCTACCTGAGCGGACAGGGATCCTCGCCGGAAGGCGATCGCCCCTTCCTCGATCGCCTGAACCTCAAGACGCTCCAGACCGAGCGGCTCTTCCGCTGCGAGACGAAGACGTTCGAGTCGGTCGTGATGCCGCTCAGCAGCGACGCGAAGACGCTCCTGACGCGGTTCGAGACGCCGGCCGATCCGCCGAACTACTTCGTGCGCGATCTCACCGCGGGCACGAAGCGCGCGGTCACCGCCTTCAAGGATCCGCAGCCGCAGCTTCGGGGCATCGAGCGCCAGTTCGTCACCTACGATCGTCAGGACGGCGTGAAGCTCTCGGCCACCCTGTACCTGCCGCCCGGCTACACGAAGGGCGAGCGGCTGCCGGTGCTGATGTGGGCGTATCCGCGCGAGTTCACCGATGCGGACTCGGCGAGCCAGATCACCGGATCGCCGTACCGCTTCACGACGGTCGGCGGCGCGTCGCACATGCTGCTGCTCACGCAGGGCTACGCCGTCTTCGACAACCCGACGATGCCGATCGTCGGACCGGGCGAGACGGCCAACGACACCTACGTCGAGCAGCTCGTCGCGAGCGCGCAGGCGGCGGTGGACAAGGTCGTCGAGCTGGGCGTCGCCGATCGCGATCGCATCGGCGTCGGCGGGCACAGCTACGGCGCGTTCATGACGGCGAACCTGCTCGCGCACTCGGATCTGTTCCGCGCCGGCCTCGCACGCAGCGGCGCCTACAACCGGACGCTCACGCCGTTCGGCTTCCAGGCCGAGCGGCGCACGTTCTGGGAGGTGCCGGCCATCTACGAGAAGATGTCGCCGTTCTTCTACGCGCACACGATCAACGAGCCCATCCTGCTCACCCACGGCGAGATGGACGACAACTCGGGCACGTTTCCGATCCAGTCCGCGCGCCTCTACATGGCGCTCAAGGGCCACGGCGCGACGGTGCGTTACGTCACGCTCCCGAACGAGGCCCACGGGTACGCCGCGCGCGAGTCGGTGCTGCACACGCTGGCCGAGATGCTCAACTGGATGGACAGGTGGGTGAAGAACGCGAAGCCGCGCCAGACGACGGAGAGCGCTTCGCGGTAGCTCTCAGCTCCCAGCTCTCAGCTATCAGTTCTCCAGGGGCCCTCGCCGGGAGCCAAACACTGAAAGCTCAAAGCTGAGAGCTGAAAGCTGAAAGCTGACGGGAGGGACCCATGCAGGGTGACACACGGATCATTGCTAGCCTGAACGACCGGCTCCGCGAGGAGCTGACGGCGATCAGCCAGTACATGGTGCACTCGGAGATGTGCGCGAACTGGGGGTACGAGAAGCTGCACGAGGCAATCGAGAAGCAGGCCATCGACGAGATGCACCATGCCGAGTGGCTGATCGCACGGGTCATCTTTCTCGAGGGCGCGCCCGTCGTGTCGAAGCTCGACGAGATCCGCATCGGCAAGAACGTGAAGGAGATCGTGTCGCACGATCTCGGGGCCGAGCGCGACGCGGTGAAAGCCTACAATGACTCGATACGCGTGGCTGTCGAGCTCGGCGACAACGCGACGCGCGATCTGCTTGCGAAGATCCTGCAGGACGAAGAGCGGCACGTCGACTGGGGCGAAGTGCAGCGCGACCAGATCGAGCAGCTGGGTCTGGAGAACTACCTGACCAACCAGGTCTGACGGCATGGAGGTCGCGCCCGGCCTGCCCGGCCGCGACCTCATCCGCGTCCCGCCGGTCGATCGACGCCCGTACGAGATCCTGCTGGCGGGAGTCTTCCGCACGTGGGACGTGTGGGACGACCAGCAGGCCGGGTTCCAGGCGCGGCGGCTCGCGCAGTCGGACGCCGAGCTGGCGCGCGCGGCGGCATCGGGCAAGAGCGGTGCGCGGGCCACGATCCTCGAATCGATCCGGCGGTGCCGAAAGGGCAGCTCGAGGCCGCGCGCACGCTCGGGCTCACCGAGATGCAGGTCATGCGCTGCGTGCGCGGCCTGCAGGCGTTCCGCCTCGCGCTCGCGCCCATGACCAACGACTTCGTGGCGCTCCTGAAAGACTCGTCGCTCCCCCGGTGCGCGCGAGGTGCTGAAGGGGGGTGTCCCTGCAGGTCTTACGCGGCGAAGCTCGTCGCGCTCATGAGCCTGTCGGGCGGCGGTCGGGATGGTCTTTCAGCTCTATCATCTCTTCGAGCACCTGACGGCGCTCGAGAACGCGACGCTCGCGCCGATCTACGCGCTGAACCTCGGGCGGCCGGCCGCCGACGCGCGCGCGAGTTGGGCGAGACGCTCAAGTCGCTCGCCACGTCGGGCCGCACGCTCGTCGTCACGACGCACGGCGACGACTTCGCGCGCGACTTCGCGGATCGGGTGGTGATTCTGGCGGATGGACGCGTCGTCGAAGAAGGCGATCCGCACCACGTCCTGACGAACCCCTCACACCCGGCGACGCAGGAGTTGTTGCAGCGCGACGTTCAATCGCTGTAGGGTCCGCCTTCAGGCGGACCTTGACAGGGCCGGCTGCCCTCGACGCGGCGCGGGCCAGGGAAGCCGGCCCCCACGGAAGCGGGCCGAGCCCTTCGGCTCCGCTCAGGGCAG
>CAYHSN010000364.1:0-4038 GCA_964359235.1 uncultured Vicinamibacterales bacterium
TCGCCCAAAGCCGCGCGGTCTTGCCGTCGCGCTGCCACATCGTGGCCGCCGCCTCGAGGCGCGTCTGAAGATCCGTGGGAAACCGAATGGTCATGCGTGTCAACTATACCGCGAGGGAATCGTCCTGGCCGGCTGAAGCCGGCCCCCACGAGACAATTGCCCATGACCGGGCCGAAGCCCTTCGATGCCGCTCGGGGCAGGCAAGCTCGGCCCCTACGGGCCCGCCAATCGTCAATCGCCAATCGTCAATTGGAATAAACTCCCCCCGCCTCGGGTCAAAGGGTCAGACATCGCAAAAGGAGTCCGTCATGACCCAGCCACGTTTCTCCCTCCTGACCGCCGCGGCGCTCGCGCTGGTCGCCATCGTGACCGGCGCGGCCTACGCGCAGCCAGGTCCACCGCCCGGATCGCCCGGCCTCGGTCCCGGCCAGGGTCCGGGCATGGGCGGGCCGGCCGCCCATGCGTCGGCTGGCCGTCCGCAGCTCACCGACGAACAGCGCACCAAAATCGACGTGCTCATGAAAGAGCAGCGAGACCGCACGCACGCGGCGCGCGATCAGGTGCAGAAGCTCCAGGAGCAGTTGCACACGGAGCTTTTCGCCGACAAGCTGGACGAGGCGAAGATCAAGCAGCTCCGCGGCGATCTCACCAAGACACGGCAGGAGATGCTGGCCGCGCGGATCGATCGTCAGGGGACGCTCGCCCAGATCCTCACGCCCGAGCAGCGCAAGCAGATGCGCGACGTCCGCACGCGCGCGGCGCGGATGGTCCGGCGCGGCGCGTTCGGCGGACCGGGCATGGGCGGACCGGGTATGGGCGGACCGGGCATGGGCGGACCGGGCATGGGCGGACCGGGCATGGGTGGCCCCGGCTTCGGCCGGCGCGGACAGGGATTCGGGCCGGCCGGACCTGGATTCGGGCCGGGCATGCGCCGCGGCCTCCGCGGGCTCGGTATGCGCGGCGGCATGCGCGGTCCAGGCCGCGGTGGTTTCCGCGGCCCGGGCATGGGCGGCTTCGCCGGTCCCGGCCAGGGCTTCGGCCCGCGCTGGCGCCGGTGGGATGAGGACGACAAGTAACGTCACGCCCGCCTCCTGAGTCCAACGAGTCGGGAGGCGGGTGCGCGCATTGACGGGACATCTCCAGGTCGACCCGGACCGTTCGCTCGTGACGGAGGCCGCGGCGGGCAGCCGCGAGGCGTTCGACGAGCTGGTCCGCCGGCATCAGGCGCGCATCTTCAATCTGGCGCGCGCGCTGGCGGGCGACGATGGCGAGGCCGAGGACATGGCGCAGGAAGCGTTCATCCGGGCCTGGCGCGCGATCGGCCGGTTCCGCGGCGACAGCGCCTTTCGCACGTGGCTGTATCGCGTCGCGCTCAACGTGATTCACAGCCACCTGGTGCGCCGGGCGCGCCGGCGGATCATGTGGGGATGGTGGTACGACGCCGCGCAGGTTCCTGAGCCGAGAGTGCCGACGGGCACGCGCGGCGCGGATCTCGAAATGGACGTCGCGCGGCGCGACGCGATCGATCGGGCGCTCGCGACGCTTCCGCCGGATCTCAGAACGGCCGTGACGCTCCGCGACATCGAGGGGCTCGAGTACAAGGAGATCGCGGACGTCCTCAGCGTGCCGATCGGGACGGTGATGTCGCGGATCTTCCGGGCACGGAGCCGGCTGCGGCCGTTGCTGGAGCCGCTCGTCAGCGGCGGCGACCGGGACTGGGAGGCTGTGAAAGAATCGCCTCGCACGTAGCGCGCATCTTCAGATGCGCCCGACAGGCCGGACTGAAGTCCGGCGCTACGGCGATTCTTTCACAGGCTCTGAGAGAGACGGGGCGCACCATGCCGCACCACGGTGAGCACGACGAGCCAGACGACGCACAGGCGGCCGTAGCGGCCGTGCTGCGGTCCCGGCCCGCGTCGGGGGTGCCGGCGGCCTTTGCCGGACGCCTGTCCGCGCGGCTCACGGCCGAAGGCGGCTGGCTCGGCCTGGCCGACTGGCGCGTCTGGACGTTCCGACTCGCGCCCGTGGCGGCCGCGCTGGTGGTGGCTGCGATCCTCTTCGGAAGCCGTGCCTCCGAGTCCTCCTTCTTGCTGGCCTCCGTCGTCGAAACCTGGGCGGCCGGCGACCGCACGGATGGCCGGCCGGCGACGTCGCTCTTCTGGCAGGCCGATGTGCCCGGCGAGTCGCTCCTGCTCACCGTCCTGACGTCCGGGCCCGACGAAGCGCTCGAAACCGGCTCGACGGCGGGACAAGAAGGCGTGAAATGACCGCGGCCGCGATGCGAATCTGGTTCGGCGTGTTCGTGGCGCTCGTCTTCGCCGCGGGCGTCGCGACGGGCCTCGTCGTCGCGCCCCGGCTGTTTTTGCCCGAAGGCGGGCCGTTTACGCCGGTGGGGCCAGGCTTCGGGCCCGGCCCGGGCATGCGGCCGGGCGCGTCGATGCCGGCCCCGCTCGTGCGGCGGCTGGCCGGCGAGCTCCAGCTCGACGAGGCGCAGCAGCAGAAGCTCGAGGCCGTGTTCGAGCGGCGGCGCGAGCGGTTGCAGACGTTCAACCGCGAGGTCCGGGAGCGCTTCGAGACCGAGCAACGCGATCTCAGAAGCGAGATCGCGGAGATCCTGACGCCCGAGCAGCAGAAGCGCTTCGACGAGTGGCTCCTGCGCCCTCCGCGCCGCGGACCGCGAGGGCCCGAGCGGCGCTTCTTCTGACCGCCGGCCAGACTCCGCTCTTCGAGCTTCGTCTAGGGTCGCCGAAGCGTTGCGAAGGCGCCCGAAATAATCTCAACTTCGATCTTTCCCTGCGCGAAAAAATCGCTATCATTAGCGCGTGAGCATCCCGACAAAACGACTCACGCGCACGTGGCGCCCCGGCGACCCGTGGGACGTCAGCGACGCGGTCGAGCTGTACGAAATAGAACGCTGGGGCAAAGGCTACTTCTCGATCGACGGAGCGGGTCACGTCCGCGTGCACCCGACGAAGGATCCGGCTCGCTCGATCGACTTGAAAGAACTCGCCGACAATCTGCAGGCGCGCGGCATCGGCCTGCCGGTCCTCATTCGCTTCCGCGATATCCTCCGCCATCGCCTGGCCGACATCCACAGCGCCTTCCAGGCGGCGATCACGCAGCACCAGTACGAGGGCAAGTACTGCTGCGTGTATCCCATCAAGGTGAACCAGCAGCGGCAGGTCGTCGAAGAGGTGCTGCAGTTCGGGCGGCCGTTCGGGTTCGGCCTCGAGGCGGGCTCCAAGCCGGAGCTGTTGGCCGTGGCGGCGACGGCGACCAACGAGACGCCAATCATCTGCAACGGCTTCAAGGACGCCGAGTTCATCGAGATGGCGATGCTGGCGCAGAAGATCGGGCGCCACATCATCCCCGTCGTCGAGAAGTACACCGAGCTCGGCCTGGTGCTCGAGTACGCCGACAAGGTCGGCGTCCGGCCGAACATCGGGATGCGTGTGAAGCTCGCTTCGCGCGGCGGCGGGCGCTGGCAGTCGTCGGGCGGCTACCGGTCGAAGTTCGGCCTGACGGTGGCCGAAGTGATGCGCGGCCTCGAAGAGCTGAAGGCGCGCGGCATGGAGGACTGCTTCCAGCTCCTCCACTTCCACCTCGGCTCGCAGATTCCCAACATCCGCGTCGTGAAGGCGGCGCTCAACGAGGCGGCGCGCATCTATACTGAGCTGGTGAAGCTCGGCGCAGGGTTGCAGTACCTGGACGTTGGCGGCGGGCTGGGCGTCGACTACGACGGATCCCAGACCAACTTCGAGTCGAGCGTGAACTACACGCTCGAGGAGTACGCGAACGCACTGGCCACGCACGGTGAGCTCACGGACAAACGGGTCAAAGTACCGGGCGCGGGGCTCTTCGGCCGAAAGCTCGCGAAGAAGTTCCAGAAAGTTCGCGAGCTCCTGATCAGGGCCATGCAGGCCCAGCAGGTTGCCGGCACCGACGGCGACATGCCCTCGCCGGAGGGCATTGACGACGACTCCTCCACTGCCGAGCCGGCCGCTGCAGCCCGGGCGGCACGCGCTCGCCCTCGCCCCA
>CAYHSN010000365.1:0-4037 GCA_964359235.1 uncultured Vicinamibacterales bacterium
GCAAGCCGCTCCACGTCGATCTTCGCCGTCGACACCACGACCGCGTCGATGCTGTGCTTCTTGACCAGAAACAGCAGCGCATCCGACCCGCCCAACACCGGCACCCCGCGAATCGACGTCCGGTGCTTGAACGCGTCGTCGTCGACGAACCCCACCGCGACCTGATCGAGCGTCGGGTTCATCTGGATCTCCGTGAGCGCCAGCTCGCCGGCCGCGCCGGCGCCGTAGATGAGCACGCGACGTCCACCGACGCCGCCAGGTCTGAGCTCGTCAGCCAGCATCCGCACGAACACGCGCGAGCCGGACAGCGTCAGGATGGCCGCCCCCCACGCCAACACGAAGACGGCGCGCGAGTACCCCACGAACCGAAAGATGTAGGTCAGGAGCAGGACCGTGACGAGGATGCCCATCGACACGCCGACGACGATGACCTTGATCTCGTGGAGACTGAAATGGCGCCACTCGCTGCGATAGAGGCCGCGCGCGAACAGCGCGACCAGGATCGCCGTCACCGTCAAGGGCAGCGACGTCGCAAACAGCCGAAACTGGCGCTCCCACTCGAACGTGCCGCCGAACCGGAGAAGGTAGGCCACGTAGTACGCCACCATGATCGCCAGCACGTCCACCAGGATCCAGAGCAGCGACCGCTTATACATGAACTCCGTGACCAGCGCGAAGCCATGGCGACCTGGCGCGATGGCCGGCAGATCGCCTTGGGGACGCACCGAGACGCTGCTCAGGAAGATGCCGAAGAGCACGAGACCCAGGAGCACGAGCGCCGCGGCGAACAGCGCGTACGAGAACCCAACCCGATACATGGCGTAGGCGATGAGCCCGCCCGCGAAGGACATGGCGTACAGGATCAACACCGCCCGCCGCTCGGTCAGGCCAACCGCAACCAACCGATGCGAGATGTGGTCGGCGCCCCCCGCGCTCACGCGACGCCCGGAGAAGTACCGAACGACCGACACGAGCGCGGTATCGAAGATCGGAATGGCCAACACCAGGACCGGGAAGATCAGAACGGAGAGCAGGCCGCTCGCGTAGGTCTCGGCCGTCGAAAGGTTCAACGCGGCGAGGAAAAAGCCGATCAGGAAGCTCCCGCAGTCGCCCATGAAGATCGAGGCCGGGCTGAAGTTGAATAGCAGGAACCCCGCGACCGCGCCCATGAACACTACGCTCAGCAGCGCACCTTCGGCGTTCCCCGCGCTGTAGTACAGCAGGAACCGGAAGAACCCGGCGATGACGGCCACGCCCGCGGCCAGACCGTCCATGTTGTCGAGCAGGTTCATCGCGTTCGTGATGCCGACGACCCAGAACAGAACCAGGAGGAGGTCCACGACGAAGGGCGAGGCCGCGTCGAAATGAAACCCGATGAAGAACAGGGTGAGCGCCGCCGCGAGCTGCGCCACCAGCTTGGCCTGGGGCCTGATGCGGATGAAGTCGTCAATCAGGCCGACGCCGAACATGAAGGCCGACAGCAGCGCCAGGCCCATCACCGACGGCGCCAGCGGCGTGAAGAGCCGGAGACCGAACATCAACGCGATGAAGATGCCGACGCCGCCGAGCTTCGCGCGCGGCACCTTGTGCCAGCGATCGGATCGCGGCTGCTCGACCCAGCCGCGACGGATCGCCGCCGTCCGGACGGCCCAGGTGGCCAGGACGGACATCCCGAACACGGCCGCCGCGATCAGGGCGTAAGACCAGAGGGGTGGCATCGTCACCACCAACTATCGACCCCTCACCGACTGCCAATCAGGCCTCATGATTCCCTGCTATCATCCGGCCGTGGCCGACCGCCCGCGCGTCTCCATCCTCATCGTCAACTACCGCGCGTACCCGGAACTCACGGCGTGTCTGGAGTCGCTCACCCGTCAGACCGACGCGCCCGTCGAGATCATCGTTGTGGACTACGCGGAACGGGACACGCGACCGCCGCACCTTCTCGATCGGTTCAGCCGGGTTCGGCTGATCGAGGTTGTCACCAATCGTGGATTCGCCGCGGGCATCAACCGCGCGGCCAGAGATGCACGGGGCGATTACCTGCTGATTCTAAACCCCGACTCGCTCGCCGACGCAACTCTTTGTGCGACCCTCGCGCGCTGGCTCGACGAGCACCCGGTGGTCGGCGCGGTGGGTCCGCTCATCCGAGATGACGAGGGCAGCATTCAAGCCTCGGCGCGCCGCTTCCCCACCGTGCTCACGGGCCTTGCCGGGCGCAGCTCGTGGCTGACACGCGCCTTCCCGACGAACCCGCTCTCGCGCCGCAATCTGCTGACCGGCGAGCACGTCCAGGGCCCGATCGACGTCGACTGGGTCTCGGGCGCCTGTGTCATGCTTCGCCGGACGGCGTTCGACGCCGCCGGCGGCATGGACGAGGGGTTCTTCCTCTATTGGGAGGACGCCGACCTGTGCCGCCGGCTGAAGGATGCCGGCTGGCGGACGATGTATCACCCGGGGACGTCGGTGATCCATCTCGCCGGTCGCGCGACACGACACGCGCAGATTCGATCGCTCATCGCCTTCCACCGGAGCGCGTTTCGCTACTACTGGAAGCACGGGGGCCTCGTGGCTCGCGCGTTCGCACCGGCCGCGTGGGCTGTTCTGCAGGTGAGGCTTGCGCTCAAGCTGGTCGCCCGCCTGCTCGGCGCGCGTTCATGAAAGGTCCGGCTAAAGCACGGCTAAAGCGGGCTTAGCGTGGTCAAGACGTCAGCGCGGCCAGCTCCGAGAGCAGCCCGTGTCGTCCTGCCAGGGGCACCGCCCGCGCCTCCGACGGGGCTTCGAGCGGGTAGGCGGTGCCGGTGCGGCAGGCCACCCGTGCGGCGACGACCGCGCGCGGGCCGTACTCGCCAGCGAGGCGAGGCAGGCTCTTCAGCGCCCCGGCCGTCACCCGTTCAGCCGTCTTGCACTCGACGGCCACGAAGCGTTCCGGCCCAATTTCGATCAGCAGATCCAGCTCATCGCCGTGCGCGGTGCGCCAGAACCAGATTGGCGGCGGGTGACCGGTCGCGAGCAAGCGTTTGCGGACTTCACTGATGACCAGGTTCTCCCACACCGCGCCCCACAGCGCGTGCGCCGCGAGATCCTCTGGCCGGCGAAAACCCTGGAGGAAGCAGAGGAGTCCCGTGTCGGCGAAGTAGAGCTTGGGCGCCTTGATGAGGCGTTTCGAGCGCTGGCGGTGGTAGGGCCCCAGGAGGAAGATCTGCTGGGTGGCTTCGAGCACCGACAGCCAGCGCTTCGCCGTATTCGGTGCGAGTCCGATGTCGCGGGCCAGGTCAGTGTAGGACAGCAACCGGCCAGCGCGCAGGGCGGCGGCACGGAGAAACCGGTCGAAGTCTCGGAGATCGCCGACGTTCAGGACCTGGCGGACGTCGCGTTCCAGGTACGTGGCCACGTAGCTGGCGAGCCAGAGATCGCGATCGAGATCCGGGCGCTGCCAGAGCTCGGGATAGCCGCTTCGCCACAGAAACGCGTCCACGTCCGCGAGCGAGGCCCGCGGCGAGCCTTCATCGAGCGAGAGGGGCGGCAAGGTGAAGACGGCCGCGCGTCCGGCCAGCGACTCGCTGACGCCCGCCATGAGTGAGAGGGTTTGCGAGCCAGTGACCAGGAACCGTCCGGGTCGGCGGTCGCGATCGACGGCCAGCTTGAGGTGCCGGAGGAGCTCGGGCGCGTACTGGATCTCGTCCAGAATGGCCGGCTGCGGCAGGGTCCTGAGGAACTCGTCGGGTGACAGGCGCGCTCGGTCGGCGTCGGCGGGATAGTCGAGCGTGACGTAACCGGCGCGGGGCAGGAGCCACCGGGCCAGGGTCGTCTTACCGACCTGGCGGGCGCCCGTGACGGCCACCACGGGGAACTGGGCCAGGGCGGCTTTGAGCGCCGAGGCGTGCAAACGCGCAATCACATTGCGTATTATCCGCAATGCTATTGCGTGTCGTCAAATCAGCGTCCGCCGCCCTCTCAGAGCTGCATCGACGCGCACGAAGTGGCTTGACAGTCGCAGCCGCGTGTCGTGTCGCAGCTCACTGAGGGCGCAGCAG
>CAYHSN010000366.1:0-1593 GCA_964359235.1 uncultured Vicinamibacterales bacterium
TCTAGGTTGGCTGGCGGTCGTCCTCGCCGTCGCGGCGAGTCTCACGATCCGCGGGTCGGCGACCTCGCCCAAGTTCTACCCGGACGATCCGGTGTGGGAGGAGGTCGAGACCGAGGACGCGTCGGCCGCGCAGAAATGGGAGCCCGAGCTGCTGTACGACTTCGTCCTGAACCTCTTCGCGAAGCCGGGCGACGTCGATTTCGACCGGCGCGCGATGAACGTCAACACCGTGGACGAGGTGCCGAACGGCAACTGGTTCGTCAATCGCGCGGGCACGAGGCCGCTCACGCCAGACGAGGTGGTGCGCGCCTCGAACACAGACGCCGGCCCGGCCCCCGGAACCTGGACGATCGTTTCGGGAAAGAGCGACGGCGTCACGCCGGGGTTCACGATCACGGACCGGGCCGGGCAGACGTGGTTCCTCAAATTCGATCCCCCGGGCCACCGCGCAATGGCGACCGGCACCGAGGTCGTCGCGGCCAAGCTCTTCTGGGCGCTCGGCTACCACACCGCGGAGTATCACCTCGCGACGGTCCGGCGCGACGCGCTGGTCCTCGGCGACACCGCGACGATCCGGCCGCCGGGCGCGAAGCGGCGCAGGATGAAACCCGAGGACATCGACTGGCTCCTCGGACAGGCCCACCGCGACGCGGACGGCGGGTATCGCGTCATCGCGAGCAGGGAACTCGCCGGGAAGGACCTGGGCAGGTTCAACTTCTACGGCACGCGGCCGGACGACCCCAACGACGTCATCCCGCACGAACACCGGCGCGAGCTGCGTGGGTACGGCGTCTTCGCGGCCTGGCTCAACCACGTCGACGCCAAGAGCATCAACACGATGGACACGCTCGTCACCGAGAGCGGGCGGTCGGTCGTGAGGCACCACCTGCTCGATTTCGGCTCGGCGCTCGGCAGCGCTTCCGTCGCCCCGCGCGACTATTGGGAAGGCGACGAGTACTTCGTCGAACCGCTCACGGTCGGCAAGAGCATGGCGGGGTTCGGCTTCCCCATCCCGACCTGGCGCACGAAGAAGGTGCACGAAGCGCCGTCGATCGGGCGCCTCGATCTCGACAACGCACGATGGGATCCGGAGGCCTGGAAGCCCCACGTGCCGAACGCGGCGTTCCTCCGCGCGCGGGCCGACGACAAGTTCTGGGCCGCGCGCAAAGCCATGGCGATCACCGACGACATGATTCGCGCGGCGGTGAAGACCGGCGCGTTCGGCGACCCGAGTGCGGAGGCCTTCCTGATCAAGGCGCTCATCGATCGGCGCGACGCGATCGGCCGCCGGTACCTCGTCGCGATCAATCCGATCGTCGATCCTGCGCTCGACCAGTCGGGCACCCTGACGTTCGCCAACGCCGCGGTCGCCGCGGGAGTCTCGGCGGCGCCGGGCAGGTACAAGGCCGTGTGGTCGATCTTCGACAACGCGACCGGCGAGTCGAAGTCGATCGGCGAGACGACGAGTCAGAGTGCGCGCATGCAGGCGCCGGCAGGCCTCCCCGACGCGCCCGGCACGTTCATGAAGATCGCCCTCAGCGCCACGGGCGGGAGCCCGTCCTGGGAGCAACCCGTGCAGGCGTACTTCCGTCG
>CAYHSN010000366.1:1693-4036 GCA_964359235.1 uncultured Vicinamibacterales bacterium
GCGAGACGACCGCGTACCAGGCGGCGCCGCGCTCGATTCTCCCGCCGAGAATCTCGACCAGCAGGCTCGGATCGCACCCCGGAGGCAGAAACTCCGCCTGAAGCTCCCGAATCGGCTGGCCGCGTCTGGCGACGGCGCCCGACGCGCGCACGAGCGCCGCGTACTCGGGCAGCCGGTGGATGCCGCGAGACGCCCTGAAGCGCGCCGGCTGCACCGCGACCGCGAGCACGACGAGCGCGAGCCCCGCCACGAGCCCGAACCGCCGCGGCACGAGGGCCATCACAGCGAGCCCGGCGGTCAGGACGGCCGACGGCAGCACCGTCAGATAGAAGTAGTGATCGTACTCGCCGACCCACACCGCCAAGCCGGCACACGTGGCCGCGAGCGGGAGCACGGTGGCCACGAGCGTCGCGGGATCGCGCCGGTGTTTCACGACGACGATGAGGGCGCACGTCGCGAGGAACCAGCCGATCCACCAAACCCGCCAGGGTTCGAGTTGGACGAGATTGAGCGCGCGCGTGAACGACTCGCCGCTCCCGGCGAGCCGCAGCGATCGCGGATCGCGCACGACCTGGAGCACGCTCTCGAGCACGGGCGAGGCGCCCACCGCCGGCGCCGGGTGCGTCGTCCGGAAGACGACGTACGGAACCTGCAGCACGAGCATCACCGCCGCGATCGCGACGGCTGCCCGCGCGGCGTCGCGGTACCGCCGCGCGAGAATCGGCTCGGCCACGATCCAGACGAGCACGCCCGCCGTGATGAAGATGCCCGTGATGTGCGCCTGAAACACGAGCCACGCGATCGTGGCCAGAAGCGCGGTCTTCCACAGCGACCGTCCCGGCCACCCGGCGACGAGCAGCGCGAGTGTCGATTTCGCGAGCGCCTCGGCGACGATCGGGTTCCAGATCGTCGCCGTCAGCGCGGCATCGTACGGCGCGCTCGCGACGAGCAGCACGACGGCCAACGCGAGCCATGGCGACCCGAACTTCCGCCAGATCGCGACGAGCAGGAATACGTCCGCGGCCGACTGCAGGATCGACAACCCGATCCCGCCCGCGTGCGGCAGGTTGTCGAAGAAAGGACCGACGGTGACCCGGATCAGCCACAGCACCCAGTAGAAGACCGGGCCGAGCGCGTAGCCGCCGGCATGCTGCGGCGGGCCCACGAGCGGGAGATCGGTCAGCGAACCCAGCGCGATGCGCCAGTCGCGGATTTGATCGGTGAACAGCCAGAAGTGATGGGTGATGCCCCAGGTGCGGAACAGGAGGATATAGAGAAAGGCGGCGGCCGGAAGCGCCACTCCGGCCGCCCGCGCCCAGGCGCAAGGCTGACCCGCCATGGGCCTACTCTACAGCACGCCGTCAGCGCGACCGCGCCGAAGAGCGCCAGCGCGCTCGCGATCGTGACAGGGTCGGTCGGCGGCACGCCGTACAGCAGACCCGCTCGCGCGCGAGGCCGAACCGCTGGACGGTGCGGCTCGCGCGCGACCAGTCCTACACAACGTTGGATTCGCCTGGCGCCTTTCCCGTGGTGAACCGGTCGAGCGCGAACGGTTTCAGGTCGAACTGCGGGTCCCGGCCGGCGATGAGATCGGCGAGCACGCGACCCGCGGCCGGCGAATGCTGGAAGCCATGGCCGCTGAAGCCCGCGATGACGTAGAAGCCGTCGATTCCGGCCGCAGGTCCGATGATGGGCATCGCGTCGGGCGTCATCTCATAGAGGCCGGCCCACGCGTGCGCGATGGCCACGTCGCCGAGGATCGGGAGGCGCCGCACGGCGACCGGCGTCAGCCTCTCGAGGAACTCCCAGTTGACGGTCGTGTCGAACCCCGGTTTCTCGTCAGGATCGCTCATGCCGAACAGAAGGTTCGCGCCCTCGCGGTGGAAGTAGAAGGTCGTCTCGAAATCGATCACCATGATGCGCGACGCGGGCGCGGCGGCGAGACCGCCGGGTCCGCCCCGCTCCCAGCCGGCCCGCTGGGGCGACTCCGCGATGAAGATGTGGCGGCGCAGCGGCTCGACAGGAATGCTCACATCCGCCAGCCGGCCGACGGCCTTCGCCCACGGACCCGCCGCGTTCACGACCGTGCGCGTCGCGACGAGGCCCTTCATCGTCTCGACGGCGGTGACGCGCCCGCGATCGGTCCTGACGCCGGTCACTTCGGCGTCGCGCCAGATCTCGACGCCCGCGCGCTGCGCCGCCTTCGCAAAACCCGTCATCACACCGCTGGGATCGGCGATGCCGTCCCGGGCACAGAACGTCGCGGCGCGCACGCCCTCGACCTCGAGGCCCGGCGCGCGTTCGACGGCTTCGCCGGGATCCAGCCACTCGACGTCGATGCCG
>CAYHSN010000367.1:0-4033 GCA_964359235.1 uncultured Vicinamibacterales bacterium
CCTGCTGGCGCTGCGGCCACGCGGTCACGACCCGCGAGCTGGAGCAGTGGTTCTTCCGAATCACCGCGTACGCCGACGAGTTGCTTGACGCGATCGACAGGCTACACGACTGGCCCGAGAAGGTCCTGACGATGCAGCGGAACTGGATCGGGCGTTCGGAGGGCGCCCGCGTCAAGTTTCCGATCGTCCCGGAGGGTGGGTCGGCAGGACCTGCGACGCCGGATGACGCGATCGACGTGTTCACGACGCGGATCGATACGATCTATGGCGCCACCTTCGTCCTGCTCGCGCCCGAGCATCCCATCGTCGCGCGCTTCGCCGACGAGTCGGGATCGACGCAGGAGCTGCGCGCCCGCGCCGGTCGTTTCCGCGCGCAGGACCGCATGGCGCGGCTCACGGGTGACATCGACAAGGAAGGCTTCGACACGGGGCGCCAGGTGTTGAACCCGTTCACGCAGCAGCCGGTGCCGGTGTGGATCGCCAACTTCGTGCTGCCGGAGTACGGCACGGGCGCCGTCATGGGCGTGCCCGCGCACGATCAGCGCGACTTCGAGTTCGCGCGCAAGTACGGTCTGCCGATCAAGGTCGTCATCCAGCCGGACGGGAGTTCGCGCGACGAGCGCACGCTCGAGGCCGCGTACGTCGACGAGGGACATGTGGTGGATTCGGGGGAGTTCACCGGCCTGCCCTCGGCCGACGCGGTGATTCGCATGGCCGAGGCGGCGCAGGCGCGCGGGTTGGGTGAGCGGACCGTGCAGTTCCGCCTCAAGGACTGGGGTATCTCACGGCAGCGCTACTGGGGCACACCCATTCCGATGATCTACTGCGACGGCTGCGGCATCGTGCCCGCACCGGACAGCGACCTGCCGGTGAGGTTGCCGAGGATCACCGAGTTCAGCGGACGCGGCAACTCGCCGCTCGCGAGCGTCCCCGAGTTCGTCAACACGACGTGTCCGAAGTGCAAGGAGCCCGCCCGGCGCGAGACCGACACGATGGACACCTTCGTCGACTCGTCGTGGTACTTCTACCGCTTCTGCGATGCGCACAACGGCCGCCAGGCCTTCGATCCGGCGGCGGTGCGCTACTGGGCGCCGGTCGACTTCTACAGCGGCGGCGTCGAGCACGCGATCCTGCACCTGATCTACTCGCGCTTCTTCTGCCGGGTCTTCCGCGATCTGGGCCTGGTGGCGCACGATGAGCCGTTCGCGCGCCTGCTCACGCAGGGCATGGTGCTCAAAGACGGCGCGGTCATGTCGAAGTCGAAGGAAAACGTCGTCGATCCCGACGACATGATCGGCAAGTACGGCGCCGACTCGCTGCGGCTGTACGTGCTGTTTGTCGCGCCGCCGGAAAAAGAGATCGAGTGGACCGACGCGGGGTTGGAGGGCAGCTTCCGCTTCCTGGCCCGCGTGTGGCGGCTGGTCGATCACCTGATCGATCCGCTCCGCGCGAACGGCGCGCCGTCTCCGGCCGGCCTCTCGCTGAGCGACGACGAACGCGCGCTCAGGCGCAAGACGCACGAGACGATTCGGCGCGTCGCTTCTGATCTGTATCCGCGCGTCCACCTGAACACCGCGATATCCGCCTTGATGGAACTCGTGAACGAGCTGTACCTGTTCTGCGATCGGGCCGACTGTCTCCCGTCGGGACGGCGAGCCGAGGCCGACGCGGTGAGCGTGAGCCTGCGGCGCGAGACGGCGGCCGTCCTCGAGGAGGCCGTCGAGGCGCTGGTGCTGATGCTCTCGCCGTTCGCGCCGCACATGGCCGAGGAGCTGTGGGAGCGGCTCGGGCACACCGGCGGCGTCGTGGCGGCAGGGTGGCCCGCGTTCGACGCCGGGGTGGCGAAGGCCGAGGAGATCGTGGTGCCCGTGCAGGTGAACGGCAAGCTGCGGTCGCGGCTCACCGTGCCCGCCGATGTCGCGGAAGAGGACCTCAGGGCACGCGCCCTCGCCGACCCCGCGGTCCAGACGCACACGCAGGACAAGCGTGTCGTCAAGGTCGTGATCGCGAAAGGGAAACTGGTCAATGTCGTGGTGGCGTAGCCGGGCGGCGCTCGCGGTGGTGACGGCGCTCGCGGTCCTGACGGCCGGGTGCGGCTATGCGCTGGCCGGCCGCGGGTCGTTCCTGCCCGACTACCTCAAGATCATCGGGGTGCCGCTCTTCGTGAACAACACGCAGGTCTTCGAGGTCGAGCAGCAGTTGACCGAGGCGGTGCGCCGCGAGTTCATCGGCCGCGGCAAGTACAAGGTGGTGCCCGAGATGACGGGCGCCGACGCGGTGCTCAAGGGCGAGATTCTGAGCATCTCGCTCGTGCCGGCCAGCTTCACCGCCGAGCGCCAGGCGTCGCGCTACGTCGCGACGGTGGTCATCAAGGTGGAGTTCCGCGATCTCAAGACCGACAAGGTGTTGTGGGCGAACCCCTCGCTGCAGTTTCGCGAGGAGTACGAACTGGCGACGGCCACGAGCGCCGCGGATCCCTCGATCTTCTTCGGCCAGGCCTCGAACGCGCTCGAACGCCTGACCGCCGCGTTCGCCCGCACGGTCGTCACGGCCATTCTCGAGGCCTTCTAGGACCGGTGTCACAACCCGCGCGACGTAGCGCGCGACTTCAGTCGCGCCTGAGGCCGGCCTGAGGGCCGGCGCGACAGGTTGTAGAACCGGTCCCGATTCAACGGGAGCATCCCCGGTGCCGGTCCTCACGGGAGACGCTGCGCGCAAGCAGATTGCCGGCGGTACGGTGCAACCCGTCTACCTTCTCGTCGGCGACGACGAATGGGAGCAGGCCGATCTGGCGGCGGCCTTCACCGATCTGGTCGACGAAGGCTTCCGCGCGTTCAACGTCGAGCGGTTCTACGCCAGCGAGCGGCCGCAGGAAGCCGAGGCGTCGGCCGTCGCGGCCGCGCGCGGGCTGCCGATGATGTCGCCGCGCCGCATCGTCTTTCTGCTCCGCGCCGAGCGTCTGCTGAAACTCAAAGGGCGGCGGGCGGAGGCGGATGAGGAGGGCGCGGGTGAAGAGCGCGGCAACGCGAAGAGCGCGGCGGGACCGCTGGAGGAATACCTCAAGGCGCCCGAGCCGATGACGACGCTCGTCATCGTGGCGGCCGATGCGAACAAGACGCTTCGGCTCGTCAAGGCGCTCTACACGCACGCGGCGGTCGTCGAGTGCTGGGGCTTGAAGGACGGGCGGGAGGCGAAGGGTTGGCAGCTCCCGGGTATCGCGCGCAAGGCGGAGTCCTGGGTGCGCCAGAAGGTCGCCGAAGAGGGACGGCGCATCGACCCTGATGCAACGCGTCTGCTCGCCGAGCGCGCGGGCGCCGACCTCGGGCGATTGCGCGCCGACGTCGACCGGCTGATCCTCTACGCGGGCCAGCGGACGCGGCTGACGCGCGACGACGTCGAAGCCGTCGCGGGCGCCGAGACGTCCCACGACGCCTTCGCCGTGACCTCCGCCGTCGAGCAGGGCCGGACCGGCGACGCGCTGAAGCAGCTCGCGCTTCTGCTCGACGCGGGCGCGGCGTCTTTCATGGTACTGGGGCAGCTCGGCTGGCTCGTCCGCGAGCGGCTGGCGCCATCACAGCCGGCCCGCGCGCGCGCCATGCTCGACGCCGTCCTGCGGACGGACCTCGACCTCAAGACGTCGGGCGGCGACCCGCGCGTGCTGCTGGAGCGACTGGTGGTGGAGCTCAGCGGGGGCCCCGCACCGGATCGGCGCGCGCCGGCCCCCGGGTCGGGATTACGCGGTCGCTGATTTGCCGGCCAGCCGGCGGGCGATGCGCGATTTGTAGCGTCCGGCCGCGTTGCGGTGAATGATGCCCTTGCCCGCCATCTTGTCGATGAGCGAGAAGGTCTCACGGAGCGCGGCCTTGGCCTTGTCGCTGTCGCCCGCGTCGATGGCGCCGCGAATGGCCTTCAGGGTGTGACGGAGCGCGGTCCGAACCCCCCGGTTGTGATCACGCCGGTTGACGGACTGCCGATGCGCCTTGAGCGCGGACTTGTGCGTAGCCACTATAGGTAACCCTCGATCGCGAAAACA
>CAYHSN010000368.1:0-4018 GCA_964359235.1 uncultured Vicinamibacterales bacterium
CCGGTGCGGCTCTTCCGCTCGCAAGCCCTCTCCGGTTTTGACGCATTAGGGCTAGGGGCGGGCTAGGGGCTACGTGCCAGGTGCTACCTTCGCACCCTTGCACCCTTGCACCCTTGCACCCCCGCACCCTTGCACCTTTGCACCCTTGCACCCTTGCACCCTTGCACCCTATTTCGTCCCACCGTCCGTCGTCGTCGCCGAGGCGGCGCCGGCCGACGCGCCCCAGTAGATCCCGTTGAAGAGGAACTTGTAGGTCCCGTGCGGCTGCGAGCGGAACAGGATTTCAGGACCGAAGAGATACAGCTTCCCCTTGCCCACCGTCGCCTCGACGACAGCCAACGTGTCCTTCAGATAGGCCTGACCCCACGCCCACCCACTGCGCAGCGGTGCGGCGGTGGCGTACCACGCCACGGGCCGGACCCCTTTGAGCACCGCGCTCGCGTCGAGACGGAACGCCGGGCTCTCGTCGTAGAACACGTCCAGCTCGCCGGGCAACCCGTGCGCGAGCGGGTTCGTGTTGTCGATGCTGACACGCATCAGCGAACCGGGAATGTAGTACTTCTCCTGCGGGAGCGGCTTGTCGGTGCCGTCGGCCTGACGCTCGCCGAGGCCGTTCGTGATCGGCAGCTTCAGGTGATACGCGAGACTCGTCGAGCCGCCGATCGCAAGGATCGTCCCTCCCTGATCGAGGAACTCCTTCAGCTTCGGCACGGTCTTCGCGACCGTGACGTCGCCGAGCGTGTCCTGATACTCGGCCGGAACGTTCGCCGGCGCACCGCCACCGCCACCGAACCCGCCGGGCGCGCCGCCCGCCGCCGGGATCGCGCCGTCGACGAACACGAGCACGTCGTACTGGCTGCGCAGGTTGCCGGCATCGAGCTCCTTCGCATACACGACCTTGAACGGGAACTCGTACTGCTCGAAGATCCAGCGCGTCCAGCCCGACGGCATCGAGCCGCCGTAACGATCCCACAGCCCGATCCGCACCTTCTTCATCTTCACCGTGTCGGCCGCCGGCGTGGTCGCCGTCGCCTCGAAGCTCAGACCGACCTCCTTCGCCATGTGCTGCAGCTTCGGGAGCGTCGTCGGCTTCGCCGCGACGTAGAACGTGCCTGCGGTCGCCGGGTCGTTCCCGGTCGGCTTGCGCAGCCAGTACACGTCTTCATCACCCGCGAGCAGGCGGTTGACCGCCAGGAACGCGTCGTTCACCTGATGGCTCAGCAGATACCCAGCCGCGGCCGGCGCCTCGGAGACTTTCCCGTCCGGCGCCTTGGCGAAGCCGGCGATCTTCTCGAACGGCCCGTCGAACCCCTCCACCATGCGATCGAACTTCACGCCCATCTGGAAGGCCAGCGTCCAGCCCGCGCTGTCGTAGGGCGGAATCGGCGGCCCGCCCGGATACTGGAAGTCGTTCGGATGGTCCTGCGGCTCGAACATGTCGAGCACGTGCGGGCGGAAGGCCTGCGCGGCCTTGACGACGTACGAGCCGGCCGGATAGCTCTTGCCTGCCACGGTGAACGGCGCCGTCGCGCGATGGATCGTGATGCCCGTCTTGATGAGCGCGTTCACGAACTTCGTCGCGGTCAGGAAGTCCGGCTGATCCGACGGAATGATATAGCCGCGCGCGTCGCGCCATTCGGGGTTGTGCAGGAGAGCGTAGTACTTGATCGGCGCGCCGCCGCCGCGCACGCCCTCCCGTCCGGGCACCTGCGCCGGCCGGTCTTTCTCGATCGCCGCTTTCACCGCCTCGATGCGCTTCGGATAGGGCGTCCAGTTGTCCTGGCTCCCCTTCTGAATCGAGTTCCGCCCCATCTGGTAGATGTTGTAGAGAAACTGCTCCCGGTGGCGCGACGCGACGTCGAGCACGGCGCGGTTGGCCGTGATCTCGTACTCGATCGACTGCCGGAAGTGCCACTCCTGCTGCGGCGCGATCGGGAAGAACATGTTCGAGTCGGGCACCTGTTTGTCCGGAATGAACGCAATCGAGATTGGCGTCGGATTGCCGCTGGCCTCGGTCAGCAGCCCGATGATGTTGTGGAAGTACACCGTCGTCCGCAACCCGCCGTTCCACCACGTCGAGTAGCTCGCGCCCCTGCGTGTGGCGGCGCCGGGCTTGCCCTCCGCGATGAACCGGTTGTGCATCGCGGCGCCGACCAGGTCGAGACCGGCCGGAATCAGCGGATCGAAGACGTAGTTGAACGGATCGCGGAAGGGCGGCGCGAAGATAATCGCGCCGGCCGGACCCGTCTGGTGGTGGTTGTACATGATCTGCGGGAACCACTCCGTGTAGAGGATCCGGTTCATGTTCGTCGTCTCGGGCATCGCCGACATGTAGGAGTCGCGATTGTTGTCGTGCCCGACGTACTTGTGGTACAGGCGCGGGATGCCGCCCGTCGATCGCTTCTTCGGATCCGGCTCGCGCATGTACCAGTTCGACACGAGCTCCATGCCGTCGGGATTCGCCGGCACGGCGAGCAGGATCACGTCGTCCAGGAAGCGCATGGTCTCCGGATCCGTGCGGCTCACCATCTGGTAGACCATCTCGCTGATCTGCTGCGCGCCCAGCACCTCGGTCGCGTGCAGACCGCCGTCGATCCAGACGACCGCTTTGCCGTCTTTCGCGAGCGCCTTCGCCTGGTCGTCGGTCAGACCCTCGGCGAGCGCGAGCCGCCGCGCAATGTCCTTGTAGCGCGCGAGCTGCTTGTGGTTGGCCGGCGACGTGATGATGGCCATCAGTTGCGTCCGGCCCTCGGCGGTCTTGCCGATCTCCCCGACCGTCATCCGGTCGGATTCCTTGTCCAGCTTCTGCCAGTAGGCGACGAGCTGGGTGTAGTTGGCGAGGAAGTAGTCGTCGCCGATGGTGTACCCGAAGTGATCCTTCGGGGCCGTGACCTTCGGCGGCGCCTGCGCATGGGTGATGGGAACGACGAGCGCAAGCGCAATCGCAATGACAACAGCCGACGCGCGCAGTCTGGATCGCATCATGAGGCCTCCCCTCTCGCGAGCACTACGATAGCGCAACCAGCGGGGAAGCGAAAGGCGCGGGGTGAGGGGATGGAGCGACCGGGCTCTTACTGCACGGCAGTGGCGCCGGGCGGAGCGCCCGCCTCGGGCGTGAGGGCGAAGAGCGACACGTTCGCCTCGAAGAGGGTGCCGCCCGTGTTGGTCGAGAAGAACCGTCTGATGACGGGATCCCCGGGATCGGCGGCCGCGCGGTACCCGACCGCGCCGCCGCCCGCTCCCACCCCGTTGCAGCTTGCCGGCGAGCCGGCAATGGGCGTGCCGGCCATCTGGATGGTGTAGCCCGACTTGATGACCGTGTTCGCCTGCCCGAGATCGGGGCTGATGAACGACGTCGCGGCGCCGGGCGGGTTGGTGCCGAGCGTCGTGAGATTCGGCGCGTAAAAACCAGAGCCGCAGGTGATGGCGTAGGTGAGCTGAGCGCTGTTGATGACGCGCAGGCTGCCCAGCGCCGACCCGATCCCGGCCTGCGCCCGCGCGCGCAGCAACCCGGGCATCGAGATGCTCGCGATCACCCCGATGATCGCGATCACGAACAGGACGTCGATCAGCGCAAACCCGCGATCAACCCGATTGATGCGGCTTGTCAACGGCGCGTTCATGCCTCAGGCAGTTCCAGTGCACAGCCAATACTATTTCGGCTTTCCCCACTCGGGGCAACACCCCGGGAAGGGTAAACCACCTCCGGGGCAGCAATCCGTCTGCCAGCGAAGGCTGCCCGGCGAGCCTCAGGCGCAACTATCTGACTAGCTTGAAGTTGATGAGATCCCGATTGCCGGACCCCGGCGGGAATGGCCCCGAACACGCGCAGAACCTGCAATTTTGCGTCACCGCGAGACTGACAATTATTGCCACCGCGCGGCCCGGTCCCGCGTGCGCACGAGGTGCGCCGCGGCCGTCGCGCCAAAAAGGGCCAGGCCGGCCATGTCGGCCCAGGTGCCCGGGTAGAACAGCAACAGGCCGGCTGCCGACGTGCCCACCCGCTAATACAAATTTT
>CAYHSN010000369.1:0-4015 GCA_964359235.1 uncultured Vicinamibacterales bacterium
AGGAGTACTTCTTCGGCGAGAGCAACGCCTTGCCGCCGGACTACGTGCCGCCAAAATCATAGCGGCCTGAGACTTGAGGCGTGGGGCTTGGGACCGGCCGCCCTGAGCCAGCCCCCCCAGCCCAGAATCGCTATGCTACACTCGCCCGCCATGAGCACCGCCTCGAACGGACATCCGCGCGGCCTCTACGTGCTGTTCGCCACCGAGCTGTGGGAGCGTTACGGCTTCTACTCGATGATGGCGATCCTCACGCTGTACATGGACGAGCATCTGCGCTTCTCGCAGCAGCTCTCGGGCCAGGTGTACGGCGGGTACATCGGCGCCGTGTACTTCATGCCGCTGCTGGGAGGATTCCTCGCCGATCGCGTCCTCGGTTACAACCGCGCGGTCATGCTGGGCGCGGTGCTCATGGGCATCGGGTACCTGTGCGTGGGCCTCGGACCGCTGCCGCTCTTCTTCGGCGGGCTGGCGCTCGTCGCCACCGGAAACGGGTTCCTCAAGCCGAACATCTCGACGATCGTCGGCAACCTCTACCGCCAGAAGCCGGAGCTGCGCGACTCGGCCTTCAATATCTTCTACATGGGGATCAATAGCGGGGCGTTCCTCGCGCCGTTCGGCGTGGCCTATCTGCGCGCCCATTACGGCTGGGGCATCGCGATCGGATCCTCCGCGATCGGGATGGTGCTCGCCTTCCTCACTTTCACCGTATTCAACACGCACGTCGTGGCGGCGGCGCAGCGCGCGCAGGACAGCGCCAATCCGGAAGCCGAGCCGGAGCCGACCGAGGCGAGGCGGCGCACGATGGCGCTGCTCGTCATCTTCGCGATCGCGGTGGCGTTCTGGATTGCGTTCTATCAGAACGGCTTTACGCTGACGTTCTGGGCGCGCGACAACACCGCCACGACGATCTCGCCCGAGATCTTCCAGTCGGTGAATCCGCTGGGCATCATCCTGTTTTCGCTCCCGCTCGTCGCGATCTGGGGCTGGCTGCGCCATCGCCACATCGAGCCGTCCACGCCCGTGAAGATTCTGATCGGCATGCTCTTCACGGTGGCGTCGTTCGGTGTCATGGTCGTGGCCGCGCTCATCGGCGGTGACACCGGCCGTGTATCACCCGCGTGGCTCGTCTCCTCGTACCTCCTCATCGCGATCGCCGAGATCAGCCTGAGCCCGATGGGTCTGTCGCTCGTCTCGAAAGTCGCGCCGCCGCGCCGCCGCGGCCTCCTCATGGGCGGCTGGTTCGTCGCCACCTCGCTCGGCGGGTACTTTTCGGGTTCGCTCGGCACGCTCTGGAGCACCATGCCGCACAGCCGCTTCTTCCTGACGGTCGTCGGGATGACGCTCGGCGCCACCGCCGTGCTCGTGCTGGTGCTGGCCTGGCTCCGGCCGATCTTCGCGCGGGCGCTGGCGGAGCGGACCTAGACGATGCGCAGACGGCGCCAATCCAGACCGATGGCCAGGAGAGATCCCACACCGAAGCGGATGGCAGTACTGGTGGACCAGGGCACAGGGGCGTAGAATGAGCGTATGCGAGTCTTCCTGAGCCACTCTGCCGCCGATCGTGAGGTCGCCCGCGAGCTGGCCGATCGTCTCGAAGCAGCCGGGCTGGACGTCTGGGACGCGGCAACCGAGGTTCTGCCCGGCGACAACGCCCCACTCAAGATCGGCCAAGCACTGCAGTCCTCCAACGCGATGGTGGTCGTCTGGTCGCCTGATGCGGTCAAATCGGAGACCATTCAGCGGGAAGTGCAGTACGCGCTCGGGTCGCCGAAGTTCCAAGGACGTCTCGTCACGGTCGTGACCAAGCCCACGCCAGGTGGGATGCCGTGGGTCCTCCTCAAGCTGCCCCTCATACGGATGAAGGGTCGCCGACTCGCCGAAGCCAGCCGCCGGGTGCTCGACGTGCTGAAGCCGACCGCCGAGCGCAAGGTGTCCTGATTGGCCGCCAGGCTGCGTCCCGAGATTTTTCTTTCTCACGCCCATCAGGATCGCGCGTTCGCCGACCGCCTGGTCGCCGTGCTTCGGCGGCACGGCCTTCGCGTGTGGTACAGCCGGACCCACCTCGTCGGCGCCAAGCGCTGGCACGACGAAATCGGACGTGCACTCGATCGATGCGACTGGTGTCTTGTCATCCTGTCGCCCGAGGCCGTGAAGTCTGACTGGGTCAGCCGAGAGGTCGTGTACGCGCTGAACGCCGAGCGGTACCGCGACCGCATCGTCCCTCTGCTCTACAAACGCTGTCGCGTTCGGCGCCTGTCGTGGGTGTTGCCCGAGTACCAGCATGTAGACTTCACGACCGACGAGGAACGAGGGTTCGCCGAGTTGCTGCGGGTGTGGAACGTCCGGTACTCGCGGGCGCGCGTCCGATCGACGACGCGTTCCAGACGCTGACGGTCCAGTCGCGGACCATGCCGCTCGACAAGTACCGCCGGAAGCGCGACTTCACGAAGTCGCCCGAGCCGAAGGGTGACGAGGGCACGCGCGCGCGCCGCGCGTCGAAGAACGCGAAGACACGCTTCTTCTGCGTTCAGAAACACCTCGCCAGCCACCTCCACTACGACCTCCGTCTCGAGCACGACGGCGTCCTGCTCTCGTGGGCCGTGCCGAAGGGCCCGTCGCTCGATCCGCGCGACAAGCGCCTCGCGATGCACGTGGAGGATCACCCGATCGAATACGGCATGTTCGAAGGCGTCATCCCCGAAGGCTACGGCGCCGGCATCGTCATGCTCTGGGACCACGGCTCGTGGGAACCGGAGGTGGACGATGTGGACGAGGCGCTGAAGAAGGGCGACCTGAAGTTCGCCCTCGACGGCTACAAGCTGAAGGGATCGTGGGTGCTGGTGCGCACGAAATACGGCCCTTCGACGGTTTCGACAGGCTCACCGCAGGCAGGCTCAGGGCGGGCGGCGGAAGCCAGCCGAAGCTGGCTGCTCATCAAGCACAAGGACGAGTGGTCGGGCCCGCTCGACATCACGGCGTTCGCGCCGCTCAGCGTGAAGACCGAGGGTGATTTCTCCGACATCCTCGCGGCCGACAATCCGGACGTCTGGACGACGAACCGGCCCGCGAGAACCGGCGAGACGGGCGCGATGCTCGCGGCGATTATCGAGGAAGCAGCGAAGATCAAAGCGGCGCGCACGCGGGCGCCGTCAGCGAAGCGAAAAGCGAGAAGCCCAAAGCGCTGAGCGCGCCAAGCTCGGCGTCGACCCTCGCGCCAGCCCGGTCGTCGTCGGCGGACCTGAAGGTCCGCCTCTACCTCTCCTTTCCTCGTCCCTCGTTCCCCGTTCCTCGTTCCTCGTTCCCCGTTCCTCGTTCCTCGTCCCTCGTCCCTACGTGATCACCCTTCTCGAGATCACGCTCCACACCGCGTAGGCGAGCCGTCGCCGATCGTGACGCGCGATGTCGCCCGACCAGAAGTCGCCCGCGACCACTTCGCACCCCTTGGGCACGTCGCCGATCGGCAGCGGCTCTTTGTGCTCCACCGCGTAGCGCGCTCGCGCGTCTTCGGACGGCGGCGGCGCGGTGTTGACGATCACGACATCGACCGCGCGGCCGATCGCGTCGCTCATGCGCCGTGCCGCCTCCCCCGCCGTGAATCCCTTCATGCCGCGGCCTTCGGTGAGGAGGTTCGTGATGAGGATGATCGGCCCCTTCACGGCCGCGAGCGCCTCGCGCGCGCCGCGTGCGATGAAGATGGGCATCAGGCTGGTGTAGAAACTGCCGGGACCGACGATCGCGACGTCGAACTGGCGAATCGCCTCGGCCGTCGCGGGATGGACCGGCACGGCCGGCTCGAGCCAGATGCGCGTGATGGTGCGTCCCTCGGCCTGTCCGTAGTCGACCTCGACTTCACCGCGCGTCTGCGAGCCGTCGCTGTACTCCGCGCAGACGCTCGCCCGCTCCACCGACACCGGCCACACGCGCCCGTCGCATCCGAGCAGCGTGCGCAGCCCGTCCACCGCGGCGAGGAAGTCGCCGCTGTACTGCTCCATCATCGACAGCAGCAGGTTGCCGC
>CAYHSN010000370.1:0-4008 GCA_964359235.1 uncultured Vicinamibacterales bacterium
CGGCGCTTGTAGCTGATCGACAGTCCGCCGCCGGTCGTGTTCACGGTCGTGTCGAGAAACGGCAGGCTCGTAATGTACCCGTAGAAATCGCCGGTCATCCCCCGAAGGCGACGGCCGGGATAGACGTTGTGGGCCGTGAGGCAGCCGCCGACGCGCAGCTTGGGGATGACAGCCGTCGCGTAGTTCGTGTACCAGTCCTTGTCGGCGTCGATGAAGACGAAGTCGAACGGACCCGTAAGCGCAGGCACGAGGGCGTGGGCGTCGGCGAGCCGGGCGTCGATGCAGGAGGCCAGCCCGGCCTCTTCGAAGTTCTTCACGGCTTCACGGTGCCGGCCTTCGTCGATGTCGATCGTGATGAGCCGGCCGCCCGTCTTTGCGAGGGCCCAGGCGATCCAGATGCCTGAGTGCCCGGTGGACGTGCCGATTTCGAGCGCCTGCTTGTAGCCGTTCTTCAGCACGATCTCGTGAAGCTGGCGCCCGTCGGCGTCCGGGACGTTCATGTCGCGCCAGGTCCCGCGCCGCTGCTCCAGGAAACGGCTGACGCGAGCGTCGAGATCGGTCCGTGTGACGGGCGCCTGTGTCGTGTTTCCGTCAAGCGCCAAGCCAACCGTCAGGATGGCGACGAGCAGGGCAGCCGAGCGCGTCATGGTACTCTCCCTTAGAACGCCAGGAGCTTCGTGAACTTGACCGTGAAGGCGCGTTCGAGAGGACGCGGCACGGACGTCTCGCGGCGTTCCGTGTAGACGACGAAGAGGTCGCTGAGCGGGGAGTGAATGAAGTTGACGCGCAGGTTGGTCACGACCTGGTCGGCCGCCGCGTTGTATTGCAGATACGCGCTGGCGAAGAGGGTCGTCGAGAACCCGTATTTCACCCGGACGCCGAACACGTTCGCGCTGAACGTCTCGTCCGGCAGGTCCACGTCGTTGCGCTGGACCGACAGGTCCATCGAGAGCCGGTAGTTCGGCCTCCACAGCGCGGAGAGGCTCACCGACGTCTTGTCGCCGCTGTAGTAGCCGCCGTGCGAGAGGTTCACCTGACCCGACAGGGCGCGCCCGGCGCTCGATCGATAGCTCAGCGTCGTCTCGCCGAAGTCATAGTCGCCCGGCCGGATGACGGTGTGTGAGAGCACACGGAACGGTTCGAACAGCCGTTCGAACCCGTCGTTGTAGGTCACGCCGAACCGGCCGCCATCCTGGAAGGGCACGTCGAAGCCGAGCGTCGTGTTTCTGGTCTCGAGGACCGAGCGCAGGTTCGTGATGTAGTCCACCTCGATGTACGGGTTGAGTTCCTGGATGAAGCGGAGGTGCGGCCGCGGATGAATGCCCAGCGTCGCGTAGCTGTGGCGCATGTCGCGGCGGCGTACGAATCCCATGCGCGGCTCGAAGCCATCGCCGACCTGTTTCACGAAGGCCGACGCATCCCAGAACCGGTCGCGCCAGCCCACCGTCAGGCGTGCAGCGGTGTTCGAGCCTCTGGCGATGGGGTCTTCGGTCGCCGCGAAGTACGAGTTGACGACCAGGTTCTGCAGGAAGCGCAGGTTGAGGTCGGCGCCGAAGCTCCGGTTGTACGGGCGGCTGCTCGTCTCGGTCGCCTCGCGGTTGAGGAACAGCACGCCGGCATCGCCATGCCCCGCGAGGCTCTTCCGCACGCGCACCGCCGCGAAGTTCTCGGCCGGTGCGCGATCTGAACCTCGAGTCTGGATATTCAGCAGTCCGAGCTCGAACCCGCGGGCTTTTCCCGTGAGCCGTCCGCCGCCGAGGATGGGCAGCGGCTGGCCGTCAAACGTGAGGCCGATCCGGCGCGAGTGGAACAGCGTGAAGTCGCGCAGCGAAGCGCCCAGACGCAGGCTGCGCTCGCTGATGTCGCCGAAGGCGAACGTGCCCGAGTTCTCCAGGAAGAAGTCGCGCTTCTCCGGGAAGAACAGCGGGAAGCGGGTGAGGTTCACCTGTTCCTGGTCCACTTCGACCTGGGAGAAGTCGGTCCGGACCGTGAGGTCGAGCGTGAGCTGAGAGGTCACGCCGTATTTCAGGTCGCCGCCGGCGTTGAAGTCTGCGCCCGCGGGCTGGGTGAGCGCGTGGCCCGACAGATTCGCGCCGAGCGCGTACGGCTTGATCGTCAGGTTGCGGCCCGCGCGCAGATTCTGCAGGCCTTCGAGCGTGCCGGCCTTCGACATGCGATGGATGCGATCGCGGCGATCGAGCGGCGCCCAGTAGGCCTCTTCGTTCTTGCGGCGGATGCGCCGGAGGAAATTGACGCCCCAGACCTGCTGCGCGAGCTGTGGGTTGAAGCGCAGCGTCGTGAAGGGCAAGGCCAGCTCCACGGTCCAACCCTGATCGTGAATGCGCGTCTTCACCTCGATGACGCCTTCCCACGCCGCATCTTCCAGGCGGCTGTCGTCGAAGTCCTGCGCGTCCTTCACCGCGCCGCGCGGATTCACGAGGAACATGAACGCGTTTCGCCGATCGTGAAACGTGTCGAGTGCGACGCCGAAGATGTCGCTGTCGCCGCTCTCGAAGTCCTGTTCCAGGCTCGGGATGACGAGCCGGTCCGGCTCGGAATCGCGGCATTCGGCGCCGATGTAAAGGCGTCCCTCGTCGTAGAGGATCCGGACGCTGGTGATCTCGCTGGCGGGATAACCGGTGCGGGGCTGTGACTGAATGAAGCCGTCGAGGGCGGGCGCCTGCTGCCAGCCCGGTTCGTCGAGCGCGCCGTCGATCCGGATCGGGCCGCTGGCGCGCACGGCGCGCGCGACCGGGCGCGGCATCGCCTCGGGGTCGCCGGCGGCGAGTGGTCGCTCGTCGCCTCGAGGTGCGGGCTGCGCCCAGAGGTCGCCTGAACTTGCGGAAAGCCAGCAAGCCACGCACAGCACCGCGCTCGTGCAGGGGCGGATGCGACGGTCATGTCGCGGGAGGTTCGATGAGAGCGGGCGCTCAGCCATGGGGCTCGCCAGTTGCGCGCATTCTATGGCGGAAGGTCGGCGTATGAAGCCGATCGTGCGGTGGGATCCGGAAGTTCTGGAGCCGGCGGCATCCCGGTGGGTGGGATTGCCGCCGGCTGCTCGGTCACTTCGAGACGGACGCGGTGACACCCACGATGCGCATCTCGTAGACGTAGCAACCGATCACCGAGAAGTCGGTGCTCCCGACCATGAGAACGTAGGTGCCGGCGAAGGGCGTCGTGAACTCAATCTTCGGTTCCAGGTTGCCCCCGGTATCGTCGTCCGACCAGCTGAACAGGTTCGAGACACTGTCGGGCGCGCCCTCGCCGACCTGGCTGCCTACAACCACAGCGACGGGGTCGAAGTCTGACTCGAAGTTGATCTTCAGGGTTCTTCCAATGCCGATGAATCCCAGCGGATGCACAGCAGCTCCACGCACACGATTACCAGAGATGAGGCTGCCGCCCACGCAGTGGACACCGCTCGTGGCGTCGGTGGTAATCGCCGTCTTGGTGCCCCTCTTTTGAGCCAGCAACGTCGCCTTGTACGCCTTCTGGCCTTCAGTGGCCTGCTGGCCGGCTGTGTTAGCAGGCGTCAAGGCCGTCAACGACAAGCACACCGCGATGAACAGAAACCGGCGAAGCATCATGTACCTCCCGAAATGACACGCCCACGTCGGACTCCGCGCGCGGTCAGGGCCGAAGAAGGCCGATTGGTACCCGGAAGTCACGCCTCTGTCAAGACGTCTGCGGACAGACGTCTGCGGACCTCTGCAGACGTGTGCAGTTCTACACCACTCAGTTCGTGTCATGAGCTTGAGGCGCAGCTTCGCTGCTGCTATGCTGATAAGTCCGTGGTGTGAACCTGGCGGACTTTTCGTGCCCTCAGTGATGCGACACCGAGCGACTGCCTTTGCTCTCGCGTCCTTGTTGGCAGCGTCAGGGGCGTTGGCAGCTCAGACCGCGCCGCCTTGGCGGATAGGCGCGCCACATACGGTTGTCGAGCTCATTGCCGACCAGAATGCGGTCGTTCCCGGTGGCAGTCTCTGGCTGGGCGTCCGGTTCACACTC
>CAYHSN010000371.1:0-4006 GCA_964359235.1 uncultured Vicinamibacterales bacterium
TCTCTGCGGCCTCTGCGGTCGCCCTTCCGCGTTCTCTGCGACCTCTGCGGTCGCCATTCCGTGTTCTCCGCGATCTCCGTGGTGACTCCTTGACTCGCGCTCACCGCTCAGGCGCCCCCGACTTGAGCGAGGCGAGCGGCACGAAGGACGCCGGCCTGTCCTGAGCCTGTCGAAGGGTCGTCGTGGACGGACCCGGAACGGCGGCGTCCCGCTCGGGCTGCGGTTCGGGATCGAGCCGCGCCACCTGCGACCGGAGCCGGGCGCACTCGTAGCGGAGCTCCCAGTACGACTGACTCAGATCGGCCAGACGCCGCCCCAGCCGACGGACCAACCACAGCGCGACGGCGCTCGTCAGCGCACCGAAGGCCGCGATGAGCCACAACCACATGAGAGGCCGTACGATAGCGGGCCGCCTCCCGCAGTGTCAAGCCAACGACCGCGGCACGCGCGGCGCCGGCGCGCGGCTGGTACGCAACTTGAATTCGGTGTCACGTGGCGCCTACAATGCCCGTGGCCTCTGCCGCGCCACTCTCATGAGCGCCCGGACCAAGACAGTCCTCATCGTCGACGACGACGAGGGGATGCGGGACACTCTCACCGCGATCCTGAAGCCGGACTACCGTGTCCTGACCGTCTCGAGCGGCGAGGCGGCGCTCACGATCCTCAAGCAGGAAGACATCGACCTGATGCTGCTCGACGTCCGGCTGCCCGGCATCAGCGGCTTCGAGGTTCTTCGCATCGTCAAGGAGAACTACGCCCTCATCGAGCTCATCATGATCTCGGCCATCAACGAGGTCGAGACCGCCGTGCAGGCGATGAAGCACGGCGCCTATCACTACATCACGAAGGATTTCGACTACGACGCGCTGCGGTCGCTCGTGCGCAACGCCTCCGAGCGGCAGGACCTGAACCGGCAGGTCATGACGCTCACCGCGCAGGTCGCCGAGCAGACCGACCGCGAGTTCCTCTTCGGCCCCAGCAAGGTGATGCGCGACATCGTCGATCTGGTGCAGAAGGTGTCGAAGCTCTCGTCGACGGTCCTGATCCTCGGCGATAGCGGCACGGGCAAGGAGCTGCTCGCGCGGATGCTGCACCGCGAGTCGGAGCGGGCCGACTCGCCGTTCATCACGGTGAACCTCGCGGCGATCCCGCCGGAACTCGCCGAGAGCACGCTCTTCGGGCACGAGCGCGGCGCGTTCACCGGGGCGCTCAAGCAGCAGCTCGGCAAGTTCGAGCTGGCCTCCGGCGGCACGCTGTTTCTCGACGAGATCGGCGATCTCAGGCTCGACCTGCAGGCCAAGCTCCTGCGCTCGATCCAGGAAGGCGAGATCGAGCGCGTCGGCGGAACCAAGCCGATTCGGACCGAGTTCCGGCTGATCGTGGCGACCAACATCGACCTCGACAAGGCCGTGAAAGACGGCAGGTTCCGCGACGATCTCTACTACCGCATCAACGTCATCCCGATCCGGATGCCGCCGCTTCGCGAGCGCTTCGAGGACCTGCCGGACCTGGCGCGCCTGTTCGTGCGGCGCTACAACACGAGGTTCAGGAAGCAGATTCGCGGCATCTCCGACGCGGCGCTGAAGATTCTGGCCACGTACTGGTGGCCGGGCAACGTCCGCGAGCTGGAGAACCTGATCGAGCGGCTGATCGCCGTGAGCGACCGCGACAGGGAGTGGATCACCGACGAGGACCTGCCGCTCGAGTACCACTTCGCCAAGTTCGACGCGGCCGAACAGGTCGGCGGCGAATCGATCTATCAGGAAGCGCTCGACACCTTCGAGCGCAGCTTCTTCCTGAAGGCGCTCGAGCGCAGCGACTGGAACGTGTCGGCTACGGCCCGTTATCTGGGCGTCCCGCTCTCGACGCTGAAGCACAAGATGTCGAAGCTCGACATCCGGGAGCTCGCCCGCCGCCTGCGTGGCGCGTAGGCACAGCTTCCAGCTCCCAGCTTCCAGCTCGCCAGTTCACAGAATTTCACAGCGACGCACCGATCGGGCAATCCATTAGCCGTCCGGCCAACCCATTGGCCACTACCCCCTGTTTCGCGTTCGTTCCGCGCTGTTCGTGATGACGCAGCTTCCGGCGCCTATCTTCCTCTGGCTCAGGCAGATCGCTGGCATCGGGCGTCGTCAAACAAGCTGATCCATTTCTGGAACACACGTTGCACTAACGGAACGTGTCGGGCGGGCTCGGATGCAGCCCGGGCCCTCGGTCAGTCCGGCACTCACAACCGAGCGAGAACGAACCCACCCTGAGGACCCGGGCGTGGGACGCGGGCGCGCCGCCCGCCCAGGGAGCCAGATGCAGCCTTCGAGATTCACGATTCGCGTGCCGCTGACGGATCGCGACGAGGTGTTCCTCATGAACACCTTCTCGGACGCGCAACTCATCGTCTCGACCGATGTCGCGGCGTGGCTCGATCGCCTGGCCGCGGCGCCCGCCGACGCCACGGCGTTGACCGGGGACGAGCGCGAGGCGGCGGCGACGCTCGCTGAACACGGATTCCTGGTGGCCGATCGCGACTCCGAGTCGCGGACGCTCGACGAGTTCTTCACGTCGGTGCGCGAGGATCGCAGCCAGCTCCGCGTGACGGTGCTCACGACGCTGCAGTGCAACTTCGCGTGCGATTACTGCGTTCAGGGCGATCACGACGACCACAACAAGTTCGCCGCGAAAATGTCGCTCGAGACGGCCGGGCGTCTGGCGTCGTGGATCGAGGCCAAGCTCGACGAGCTCGGATCGCAAAGCTTCGCCCTGACCTTCTTCGGGGGTGAGCCGCTCCTCAACCAGCCCGTGATGTTCTACCTGGCCGAGCGGCTGTGGCAGGCCTCGCAGGTGCGCGGCGTGCACATGTTCGTGAACCTCATCACCAACGGCCTGCTGCTCACGCCCGAGGTGGTGGATCGCCTGACACCGTACGGCCTGAACGGCGTGAAGGTCACGCTTGACGGCGACCGCGAGACGCACGATCGCGTCCGGCCGCTGCGCGGCGGCCAGGGCACCTTCGATCGGATCGTCGCGAACATCCGGCGCGTGGCGGATCGCTGTCGCATCTCGATCGGCGGCAACTTCGACGTCGAGACGGCCGATCGCTACCCGGCCCTGCTCGATTTCCTGCGCGAGCAGGACTTCGCCGGCTCGGTGGTCAAGGTTGCCTTCAAGCCGGTCATCAAGAGTTCGGCGGGCGCGGGAGAGCGATATCGCGAAGGAACGAGGAGCGAGGAACGAGGAACGAGTAGGGCCCCGGGCTCGGAGGCCGGAGGCCGGGGGTCGGGGGTCGGGGGCATCATTCCGCTCACGGCGGTCGGCACCGACGGCCGGCCGCTGGGCGGCGCGTGCATGACCACGGCGGGATCGGGCACGAGCGTCTGTGACAGTTGCCACTTCGTGGACGAGAAGCTCGCGTTCCTGCGCGAGGAGACGAAGAAGCGCGGCTTTTCGACGCCGGACGGCGTGCACATGGGGCCGTGCGAAATCCATCGCCGCCACGCCCACACGATCGGCCCCGACGGATCGCTCTACGCGTGCCCCGGTTTCAGCGGCGAGCCCACTCTCTCGACCGGCCACATCGACCAGCGCCCGGAGGACTGGCGCCGGCGCGTGGCCGATCGTTTCGAAAAGATCGCGGCGTGGAAGGACTGCGCGGATTGCCCGTTCGTGCCCGTGTGCGCGGGCGGGTGCACGACGGCGTCGCACGTGGAACTCGGCGACATGGACCGGCCGAACTGCCACCGGGCGAGTTTCGAGGCCGGCGTCGCCACGCTGGCGGCCGAGGCGGCCGCTGCTGCACCTCTGGTTTCGGTGTCCTAGTCGTCAACCTGTTTTCATCTCAAGGAGCACGTCATGAAGATCAACGTCATCAAGAAGAGCAGCACGGGAGCGAAGGTGGAGGACGTCTGCCCGTGGTTCATCGACATGCCCGCCGAGAAGTCGCGGTCGTAGTGCACAATGTCAGGGCGCACGTAGCGTCCGCCTTCAGGCGGACCGTCAGCCAGCCTTCAGG
>CAYHSN010000372.1:0-3986 GCA_964359235.1 uncultured Vicinamibacterales bacterium
CGGTCAGCGGAGGTTCTCCCGGACGGTCCTGGCCGCGGCGAGGATCGCCTCGGCCGACTGCCGCACATCGTCCTCGGTGGTCGACCAGTTGCAGACGGAGATCCTCATCGCCGTCAGGCCGTGCCACGTCGTCCCGCCCGCCCAGCAGACGCCGCCGTGCTGCACGCGGTCGATGACCGCGCGGGTCAACTCGTCTGACGCTTGACGGGACTGGGGACCGGGGGCCGGGGGCTGGTCAGGGGACGGGGAACGGGTGATGGGTTCGGGGTGAAAGCGCGCGAGCACCTGATTGAGGACGACCTCGTTCAGGATCTCGACGTGGGGGTCCGCGCCGATGAGGTCAGCCATCAGCGACGCGTGACGGCAGCAGCGCTCGACGAGATCGGCGACGCCCCGGCGTCCGAGCGAACGGAGCGCGGCGTACACCACGAACGCGCGCGCGCGGCGTGACGCCTCGGGCACCCAGTCGAGCGGATCGCGGCCGGTCTCCTCGCGGCGCTCGAGGTACGACGCAGACGAGGACATGGCCGCGCGATGCGCGTCGGCGTCGCGGACGACGGCGATGCCGCAGTCGTAGGGCACGTTGAGCCACTTGTGGCCGTCGGTCGCCCACGAGTCGGCGCGCGCGAGGCCGCTCACGAGGTGACGCCGCGCGGGCGCCACCGACGCCCACAGCCCGAACGCGCCGTCGACGTGTACCCACGCCCCGCGCGCGTGCGCGATGTCGACGATCTCGGCCAGCGGGTCACACGCACCGGTGTTGACGTTGCCGGCCTGCGCACACACGATGAGCGGTGGCGTGAGGTCGCGGATCGCGGCCGCCAGCGCGTCTGCGCGCATGCGCCCCTGGGTGTCGGCGTCGATTGTCACGACGTCAGCCGCGCCGAAGCCGAGCATGCGCAGCGCCGCGTGAATGGTGACGTGCGCTTCGGCGCCTGCGAAGATACGCACGGGCGGCGCCTCGCGCAGGCCGCGTTCGGCCACGTTCCAGCCCGCGCGCGAGAGCACCGCGTGACGCGCGGCGGCGAGGCCGGTGAAGTTGGCCATCTGACAACCGGTCACGAGTCCCACACTCGCCGTCTTCGGTAACCGCGCGAGATCGAGGATCCACTCCGCGACGATCTCCTCGACGATCGCCGCCGCGGGCGATGTGGCCAGAAGGGCCCCGTTCTGATCCCAGGCCGTCGTCAGCCAATCGGCCGCCACGGCCGCCGGCAGGCTGCCGCCGGTCACGAAGCCGAAGTAGCGCGGGCCGGCAGACGCGACGAGGCCGGGATCCACACCCGCGGCCAGCGCCTCAATCACGCCGGTCGCGTCTCGACCGTCCTCGGTGAGCGGGCCGCCGAGCTCGCGCCGTAGACTGGCGAGTGTGCCGCGGGCGCCGACACGGCGCGCCGGCAGATTCCGCAGGAACCCGCGCGCCAGCTCGTGCGCGCGTTCGAACGGATCGCGATCCGCGCCGCTGTTGCCGCGGCGGCCGCCCCGGTGCTTGGCCATGATTCAAAGGATAGCGCCGCGCCCGGCGCTGCGACCGATCCGAGGCGCCATCGTGTGCAATTGCGTGCAAAGGCGGGCGCCACGCCGGACTTCAGTGCGGCCTTCGCGGCGCGACTGAAGTCGCGCGCTACGCACGAACCGCGCTGCGACGGATGTGGCACAGGTCCGAGACCTGTGCCACGAAGCTCAGCGGCCCGCTGCGGGCGGCGACACGATCTCCACGCTCGCGATCGTGTCGCCCTCGCGCACCCGATCGACCACGTCCATGCCGCGCACGATTTCGGCAAAGACGGTGTAGCCGTGATCGAGGCGGGGATTGTCGACCAGGTTGATGAAGATCTGCGCGTCGCCCGTGTCGCGCCCGCGCGTGGAGACGCCGACGGCGCCGCGGCCGTGCGGCCTGAGGCCCACCTCGTCGCGCATGTACGGACCGTCGCCCATGTACTCGTTCGCGCCCGGGCTTCCACCCTGGATGACGAAGTTCGGAACGACCCGGTGGAACGTGAGGCCGTCGTAGTAGCCCTGCCGCGCGAGCCGCACGAAGCGATCGACGGTGGCGGGCGCTTCCGACGGAAAGAGCGCGATCTCGAACGCGCCCCCGCCCTTCATGACGACGCGTGCCCGCGTGCCTTCAAGCTTCGCGAGGTCGGCCCACACGGGCGCGGGCGGCGGCGCGAACTGTTTCGTGACGGCCTCGCGCGTCCGGCCCGTCCATGCGGTGAGGATCGACGCCGCCTCCGCCGCGACACGCGGATCGAAATCTTTGAGGTACGGCTCGAGCGCCGGCGCGTCGCCCGTCGATCCCAGCTCTCGCAACGTCGCGAGGATGGCCATCCGCGGATCGCGTGACGTATCCCGTTTCTCGTCGGTCAGGCGCGCAAGGGCCGCGATGAGCGCGGCAGTGGCCTTCTCGCGCGCGGGGCCGCCCTTGAGCGCGCGCGCCGCCGTCCGCACGAGCTGACAATCCTGGCTCTCGAGCGCGGCGAGGAAAAAGGTGTCAGCCTCGTGGCCCTTCAGCTTGATCAATCCGGCGATCGCCGCCTCGCGGACGTTCGCGGCTCGATCCGACGCGAGGCGCTCGAGCGTCGCGGCGTCTTCGAGCGTGGCCGCGGCGCGCGCGGCGTACATCCGCACCTGCCAGACACCGTGCCGCGCGAACCTCGGTAGCGCCGACGCCGCCCGTTCAGGCGCGAGCCGGGTCAACGACACGAGCGCGTGCGCCGCGGCATGCCATCGATCGCCGGCCGCTTCGAGCGCCTCGACTTCGTCCTCGAGCGCTTCGACGGCGGCCGCGGCGTCGGGGCACCCCGACGCCAGTTGATCGATCGCCGCGAGCGCGACATGGAGGTCGGGGTCCTCGATTGCCTGGATGACCGGCCCGCAGCCCCGAGTGCTCTGCAGCTCGCGCCCGTACGCGCGGAGGGCCTCGAGTCGCACCATCGGCTGGGCGTCGTTGAGGCCGCGCGCGACGAGCGCCTCGCGCTTCTCGAGGGTCATGGCGCGCGCCGCGCCGGAGGCCTGTGCCGCCAGCCGCCGCACCTGCGGATCGTCGTCCTGCAGGCCCAGCACGATCGTGCGCTCGTCGGCGGCGCTGGCGGTGTTGAGCGCCTCGAACGCGAGCCGCCGCGCACGCGCGAACTCGGCCGCCTGCGCCTGCGTGACGGGCATCGCCGACGCAGGACGCGCGGTGGCGATCAATCCGCGCAGGCGCGCGATCGTCCGCTCTCCCGGCGGTGAGGTCTTGATGTTCTGCCGGATCAGCGATTCGAGGCCCTTCGCGGCGCCGATCAGGAGCGGCAATGGCGCGTCGCGATCGACGTCACCGAACCCGATTGTCACGCCCGCCACCGGCGTCCCCAGCGCGGACGTCGTCGCGGACGGCCGCGCGGTGACCCCCGTCCCCGACTGCCGCGACGCGTGCACGAGCGCCGCCTCGACCGACCCCACCGCCTCGGGCGTCGTGTACGGCAATCGGCCCAGTGTTTCGCCGATGACGCCCCGCACGCGCGGGTCCGCTTCCGTCGTCAGCCGCGACATCAGCACGCTGCGTGCGCGCTCCACCGGTTCGCCTTCCGCCGACGACACGGCCTGGCCGATCGCGTTGGACGCCTCCGCCCGCACGAGCGGCGACCTCACCTCGAGGAAGGCGAGGAGATCGGCCACGAGCGAAGGCCGCTCGAGGCGCCCGAGCGCGCGCACCGCCACGGCGGCGAGCGCCTCATCCCGCCCGCCCGCAGCGCGCACGAGCATCTGCACGTCCTCGGCCCTCGGCGCGCGAGCGTCCTCGGCCGCCAGAATGGCCTGCCTGACCATCGCACGGTCTGCCGGTTGAGCTACGGCAATCAGCTCGACCGCGGCCAGAAACAGTCCGAGCACCAACATGCGTCTGCCCGTCACTCGCCTCTCACGTTTTCGGGGTCATTCCGTGGTCATTCCGTGGTTATTCCGTGGTCATTCCGCGGCCATTCCGCGGTCATTCCGCGGTCATT
>CAYHSN010000373.1:0-2331 GCA_964359235.1 uncultured Vicinamibacterales bacterium
CTCCTCGATGACCGGCCGCCAGCGCTCCTCCACCGCCCGACGCCGCACCTTCATCGCGGGCGTCAGCTCGCCGCGCTCGATGCTGAACTCTTCCGAGTCGTGGATCGAACACGAACCCGCCCTCGAACGTCTAACCGAGCGGATACCGATCCGGAGTGCTGGAGCTGGCCGGCGGCATTCCCACGCGATGATGGCCCCCCACCGAACGTGGCCGGCGGCAGTGACTGCAGTCGGTCTGCTGCTCGCCGCAGTGCCGGCCGCAGCCGACCCGCCGGTCGTCCGCATTCCCCGCATCGCCGATCCGCCCGCCCTGCTTGACTTCGTGAACGGCACGCCGCCCGGGGGACTGCTGCGCGTCAGCGACTTCGTCCAGCGCGAGCCGGGCGACGGCGTGCCCGCCAGCCAGCCGACCTCCGCCTACCTCGGGTACGACGACGACAACCTGTACGTCGTGTTCGTGTGCAAGGACGATCCGGTCAAGGTCCGCGCGCACCTCACCAGGCGCGAGGCCATCGCCGGCGACGACATCATCGGCGTCGTCCTGGACACGTTCCGGGACGAGCGGCGCGCGTACATCTTCCTTGCGAACCCGTTGGGCATTCAGCTCGACGGCGTCACTGGCGAGGGACAGGACGACGATTACAGCTTCGACACGCTCTGGTACACCGAAGGCCGGCTCACCGCCGACGGCTACGTCGTCCGTGTCGCGATCCCGTTCAAGAGCCTGCGGTTCAGCAACGCGCCGGCGCAGACCTGGGGCATCGCCCTCGGCCGGATCATCACGCGCAACAACGAGACCTCGTTCTGGCCGTTCATCACGCGCCGGATCGCAAGCTTCGGCACGCAAGCCGCCACGCTCGAGGGCCTCGAGCGGATTTCGCCGGGACGGAACCTGCAGTTCATCCCGTACGGCACCTTCACGTCGGCGCGCTTCCTCGAGACGGGCCAGCCGGAACTGGCAACCGACACCCTCGGGCGCGCCGGACTCGACGCGAAGATGGTGCTGCACGACGCCGTCACCGTCGACCTGACGCTCAACCCGGACTTCAGCCAGGTCGAGTCCGACGAGCCCCAGGTGACGATCAACCAGCGGTTCGAGGTGTTCTTCCCGGAGAAACGCCCGTTCTTCATCGAGAACGCCGCCTTCTTCCAAACGCCGCAGAACCTGTTCTTCTCACGGCGCGTCGCCGACCCGCAGTTCGGCGCCCGCGTGACGGGCAAGGCGGGTCCCTGGGCGTTCGCGGGGCTGGCCGTCGACGACCGTGCGCTCGGACAGCGCCTGCCCGAGTCGGATCCAGCCCACGGAAGCCGCGGCGCCATCGCCGCGGCGCGTCTGCAGCGCGAGTTCGCCAAGCAGTCGACCGTGGGCCTGATCGTCAGCAGCCACGACTTCAACTCGTCGTCGAACCGCGTGGCGTCGGCCGACCTTCGGCTCAGGCTGAGCCAGAACTGGTACTTCACCGGTCAGGCGACCGCCAGTCGGACGACGACGATCGACGGCATGGAGCGGTCGGGCCCGGCCTACGATGCGGAGCTCTGGTACGGCAGTCGGCGCCTCAGGTACTCGATCCAGTACATCGATCGAAGTCCCGGCTTTCGCACGAGCCTGGGATTCATCCCGCGGGTCGACATGCGGCAGGCCAGGCAGTTCGTGCGGTACACCTGGTTTCCCGAGCGTCGCGGGCTGGTCAGCCTCGGGCCGTCTATCAACGCGCTGGCCAACTGGGATCACCGCGGCATGCTGCAGGACTGGGAGGTCGCCCCTGAGTTCCAGGTGGAGCTCAAGGGGCAGACCGGGATGAGGGTAAGGCGCTCGGAGTCGATGGAGCGATTCGAGGGCGTGGAATTCCGGCAGCAGGCCACGGGGCTGTCGTTAAGCACCGAGTGGTTCAGGTGGCTCGCAGCCCATGCCAGCTACCAGTACGGCACTCGCATCAACTACTATCCCGCGCCCGGCCTCGATCCCTTCCTGGCCTCCGCCCGCCGCGGCGGCGTCGGCCTGACCATCCGCCCGTCGTCGCAGCTCCGGCTTACAGAGACGTACCTCTACAGCCGCCTTGCGTCCCAGGACGGCGTCGCGCAGGTCCAGCGGACGCCCGGTGGTGACATTTTCGGCAACCACATCCTCCGATCGCGGGTTGACTATCAGTTCAGCCGCGAGCTCTCGCTGCGCGCGATTCTCGACTACAACGCGGTTCTGCCCAACGCCTCGCTGGTCGCCCTGGAGCGCACGAAGCAGTTCAAGGCCGACATCCTCCTGACCTACCTCGTCAACCCCTGGAGCGCGATCTACGTCGGCTACACCGACACGTACGAGAACCTCGCGCTCGA
>CAYHSN010000373.1:2431-3976 GCA_964359235.1 uncultured Vicinamibacterales bacterium
CTTCGTGGCTTCGTGGCCTCGTCGCGGATCCGTTGACGCGAGTGCAGCGTGACCGCGTGACAGGCCCGACGCCTGGAGTCCGAAGCCTGGTGCGTCAGTACCCGCGATCCAGATCGACCACGTTGAGCAGCGGCTCGCCGCGCTCGAAGCGCCGCAGGTTTTCACAGAACAGATCCGTCACGGCATCCCAGTAGTCCGCTCGGAAGCCGGAGGTGTGCGGGGTGATGATGACGTTGGGCAACGTCCAGAGCGGCGCCAGCGGATGCAACGGCTCTTGCTCGAACACGTCCAGCGCCGCGCCGCCGATCGCCCCGCGCTCGAGCGCCGCGACGAGGGCGCGCTCGTCGACCAGCCGGCCACGCGTGACGTTGACCAGCACCGCGTCGGGCTTCATCCGCGCCAGCTCGGCCGCGCCGATGAGCCCGCGCGTCTCGCGCGTGTGCGGCGCGGCCAGGACGACCACATCGGCCCACGACAGCAGCGCGGGCAGACCGTCTGGTCCGGCGACGCGCGTGACGCCCGCAGGCGGCGGCAGCGCCGGCCGCCGGCGCACGGCGCGGACCTCCGCTCCGAGCGCCGCCATCACGCGCGCAACCTCGGACCCGATGGCCCCGAGCCCGACGAGGCCGACGTGCGCTCCATGGAGCGCTCGCGTGGCGTCGGGCCCGCTCAGCTCCTCTTGCGCCCACTCCACCTCGAGCTGACGCCGCACCGCCACGTGCAGCTTCCTGAAGAGCATGAGCGTGACGGCCACGACGTATTCGGCGATGGTGCGCGCGTGAATCCCGCGCGAGTTGGTCAAGACGATGCCCCGCGTCTTGAAGTCCGGCGAGATGAGGCTGCCGACCCCGGCGGCCGAGCTGTGGATCCACCGCAACCTGGTCGCCGCGGCGATCAGCTCGCCGCGGAGGATCGACGAAAACGCCACGGCGGCGTCCGGAATCTTGCGCAGGCTGTCCTCATGATCTTCCGCATGGGCGAACGTGAGATGCGGAAACCGGGCGCGCAGCACGTCGACGTACCGCGCGGGGATCGTCCACACGCGCGCCTCGCGGTAGTAGATGGCGACGAGGACCTTCAATCAGCAATCCTCCTGTACTCCCCCCTGCGTCCGCCTCGCTTCTCCATCACCCTGATCTCTCCGATCACCATCTCGCGGTCCAGCGCCTTGACCATGTCGTAGATCGTGAGCGCGGCGACGGCGACGGCCGTCAGGGCCTCCATCTCGACGCCGGTCTGCGCGGACGTGCGGACGCGGGCTTCGATCTCGTAGCCGTCGCGGCGCGGCGTGATGTCGACCGCCACGTGCGAGAGCGGCAGCGGGTGGCAGAGCGGCACGAGCTCGGAGGTGCGCTTGGCGGCCATGATACCCGCCAGGCGCGCCGCCTGCAGGGGATCGCCCTTCTTGACGCGGCCGCTGCGGATCGCGCGCAGCGCCGCGGGGCTGACGCGGATCGACCCGCGCGCCACCGCTTCGCGCGCCGTCACCGGCTTCGCCCCGACGTCGACCATGCGGACGCGCCCACGCGCGTCGACGTGAGACAG
>CAYHSN010000374.1:0-3973 GCA_964359235.1 uncultured Vicinamibacterales bacterium
CTTTAGCGCCAGCCACCGCGTGATCCACCCGCCGGCATCGTAGAGATCCACGGGCGCCCCTTCGGCGCCGCGTGCCCTCGGCAAGATCGTGATCCACTCGTAGTCGTCGTTGCGGTGGCAGGCGACGCTGACGCTTGCCATGGCGAGCGCAGGGACCCAGCGAAAACGGTGCACGGAATGCCGGCAGTGGTTCTCGCCGGTGGCCTCGGCGGCGGTGACGCAGCACGCGTGTGGGCCACCGTGCCGTGCGGCGCGGCGGCGGAAGCTCGCGCGGGCGCGCCGCCAGCGCGCGCTGCAGGACCACCGGGTTGACGAGCGGGAGCGGCAAAGACGGTGTCGCGCGAAGCGGCGCGAGGCCGGCTGTCACGCGCCACCCTCGGCGCCGAAGTGCGCGGAGATTCAGGCGGGACTGCTCGAATCTTGGGACAGAGCGTCGGCTCGGTCACGCGCCACCCTCGTGCGTAGATTGCCAAGGCTTCTGCGGGGATGGACCCGCGTTTCTGGGACGGGATCATTGCCGTGAGGCCGGCTGTCACGCGCCACCCTCGGCGTGCAGGCGCGCGAGATGCCGAGGGATTCGCGTCGAATCTTGGACGAGGTGTCACGCGCCACCTTCGACGGCAGGCGGTGATCGTGAGCAGGTGGTTTCCGTGGAGACCGCGGCGGCAAGCGTAGATTTCGTGGTGCGCGTCGAGAGTCTCGGCGAAAGGTTCGGCGCGCTGCGGCTGTGCGAGGCCGAGGCGCTGTCCGCGATGCGGCAGTCGCTCGAGAGGCATGGTCAGCTGGCGGCGGTCGTCGTCTTCACGAGCACGGGCGATCAGCTCGAGATTATCGACGGCATTAAGCGGCTGCGTGCCGCGCGAGCCCTCGGCTGGAGCGAGCTGCGCGCCCACACCCTCGCGGTCGACGTCGTCCACGCGAAGGTGGCCATCGGCGCGCTCAACGATCGCCACGGACTGACCGAGCTCGAGGAGGGTTGGCTCGTACGCTCGCTCTACCGCGAGGACAAGCTCGACCAGCCGACGATCGGCCGCCTCCTCGGACGGCACAAGAGCTGGGTATGCCGGCGGCTGATGCTGGTCGAGTCGCTCGACGACGCCGTCCAGGCGGACGTGCGGCTCGGGCTCCTCGCGCCGCGCACGGCGGCGTGCCTTGCGCAGTTGCCACGTGACAACCAGCGTGCCGCGGCGTCGGTCGTCACACGTCTGGGGATGACGTGCCACCAGACGGGGGTGCTCGTCACTGAAATCCTCGGCTGCGCGAACGAGGCTGCGCGAGCCCGTCTGCTTGCGGAGCGCATCAAGCGGCCCACGCCCCGCGCCACACCGAGACCGGCGGGCCGTGCGCGCACGGCGGCCGAGTGGATGATGGCCGATATCGCCACGCTGACCCGCGTGGCAGCGCGGCTACAGACGCGGCTGCTCGGGGCGCCGCTCGGTGCCCTCGGGCCACGCGCGGCCGAGCTCGCCGCCAGCGCTCTGTCGACGCTCATGCCGGTGCTCACCGCACTCGGCCAGACCATTACCACCGTCACCGGAAAGGACCACCATGTCTCCGTTACGCACGCGCGAAGAACTCTTGCACCAGGCCGTCACTCTCTGCCGACAGGGCCTCACACGCCGGGCGATCGCCCGGGCGTTGTCGATCAGCCGTAACACCGTCCGCAAGCTGCTCGTCGCCCATGAGCAGGCACGGCGAGTACCCAACGAGGCACTGGCGGCGCCGCCTTCGCGCGCGCCTCGCGACTCGAAGCTCATGCCCTTCGCCACGCGGATCGCGGCGCTCCTCGAAAGGTATCCGGTGATCACCGCGCAGCGCGTCTTCGAGGAGCTGCGTGGGGCGGGTTTCGACGGCTGTTACAGCTCGGTCAAGACGTACGTGCGCAAGATGCGGCCGAAGCCACGGCCCGAGGCCTCGAAGGCGACGCCGGTGTACGCCGCCGGCGAGATGGCCGAGTCCGACTGGTCGCCGCACCCGATCGACTTCACCAACGGGACGCGCACGACAGTGCAGGTCTTCTCGTACGTGCTCACCTTCTCGACGAGGAAGAGCTTCCGGCTGTACGAGCGCTCAAACTTCTTCGCGCTCACCGACGGACATGTCGCAACCTTCGAGCGCTTCGGCGGCGCCGCCCACAAGTGCAAGTACGACTGCCAGAAGGCCGTCGTCCTCGGCTGGGAGGGGCAGCAACCGCTCTACAACCCGCGTTTTCTCGCCTTCGCGACCCACTACGAGTTTCGGCCCGAAGCATGTCGCCCGCGCCACCCCAACGACAAGCCGCGCGTCGAACGCAGCTTTTGGGAATTCGAGAAGAGCTTCCTCAACGGTCGGCACTTCCACGACCTCACCGACATGCGCGCCCAGCTCGCCGAGTGGGAGCGGACCATCTGCGACGAGCGCCCGCACAAGAAGCTCAAGCGCCCCAGGCTCGAACTCTTCGCCGAGGAAGCTCCACACCTCGTCGCGCTGCCCGCCCACGCGTACGACACCGCCCGGGTCGTCTATCGGGTCTGCTCCATCGACGGCTTCATCGCCTGGGACGGCAACAAGTATGCGGTGCCCTATGACCACGTGACCGACATCCTACCGGTGCGCGTGACGCAAGCCGAACTCTTCGTGTACTCCCCCGATCTGCGCTGTGTGGCGCGGCACGAACTCGCGCCCAAGAGTGCTGGGCTCGACATCGACCCGGCGGGGATCCACCCGCCGTGGAATCGGCACGGCGCCGATCTCGACCAGCTGCGGCAGGCCTTCGACGACATGGGCGAGGACGCCAAGGCTTTCTTCGCCGGCCTAGCGACCGCGACGTCGCGCTATGCTGGTCATCACGCTCGTCAGCTCCTGCTCCTGCGCGCCCGTTACGCGACGAGCGACCTATGCGCTGCGCTTCGCCACGCGCAGTCGTATGGCGCCTTCGACCACCACGCCGTGGCGCGCATCCTCGCCGCTCGCGCCGAGCCACGCACCCTCGCCGAGTATGTCGCCGAGGATATCGCGCGCCGCCTCGGCGACGCCGACACCCGTCCCCGCGACCTCGACGAGTACGACCGACTTCCGCTCGCCTCGTCGCTGCTCACCAAGGAGAAACCATGCCCAAGTCCCGACGACGCCCCCCAGACGACCCCGACGAGCAGAAGCAGCGACTCCGACGACACCTCGAGCTGCTAGGCCTGACCCACACCCTCCTTAACCTCGACGATCACCTGGTCTGGGCGACCCAGGAGAAGCCCGCCGCAAGCGTGCTCCTCGAACGCGTGCTCGGCGACGAGGCGCAACACAAGCGCGAACGCCGCATCGAGAGCAGAATCGCCCAAAGCGGCCTCCTCGAGCGCAAGACCCTCGAGGCCTTCGACTGGAACTTCCAGCCCGGTCTCGACAAGGCGCTCGTCATGGAGATCGCCCGACTCGACTTCGTCGGTCGCGCCGAAGACCTGCTCTTCACCGGCAAGAGCGGCACCGGCAAGAGCCACATCCTCAAGGCCCTCGGCTTAAGGGCGTGCGAGCGCCAGCTCCGTGTCCGTTACGCCCGCTGCGTCGACTTGCTCGACGACCTCTACGCCGGCCTCGCCGACGGCACCTATCCGCGGCGCCTAAAGCGCTGGGCTGCGCCTGACTTTCTGATCATCGACGACGTCGGCCTCGGTCAGGTGAAAAAGCGCGACGACGAACCCACCGCCGCGCACACCCTCTTCAACCTGATTGACCGCCGGCACACCCACGTCTCGACGGCCATCACCTCCAATATCAAGCTCAGTGCCTGGGGCCGCTATCTCGGCGACGCCACCCTCGCCGCTGCCGTCCTCGACCGCCTCGCGATGCGCTCCATCCGCGTCGACATCGACGGCCCCAGCTATCGCCAGCAGGTCGCCAGGGACCGCGCCAAGGAGCGCGGCGCCAAGCCGCCCGACGACGAGCCGCAGGCGTAACTCCTCCCGGTCGACCCGCACAGCCACCACCTAGCCTACCGTTCAAC
>CAYHSN010000375.1:0-3966 GCA_964359235.1 uncultured Vicinamibacterales bacterium
GGCCGTCCGTTGGCAGATAGCACAACTGGTAGTGCGCCCGGCTGTTAACCGGGAAGGTGGAGGTTCGAGTCCTCCTCTGCCAGCCACACCCTCACGTTCCTTCGCGCCTCACCCGCCCCACAGCCACAGCGCGCCGACCAGCGCCGCGAGCGCGATCGCCGCGACGATGAGGAGCGTCGCGAGACTCGGGCCCGTGCTGTCCGACGCGAGACCCTCCTCGGGTAATCCCACCGTAGGCCGCGTGTCATCTTCGGCGAACCGGCCGTCGCTCATCGGCGAACGCGCCGGCGCGCGGGACCCCGGTGACGCGGGCGCGGCCGTCGTGGCCGGTGGCGCATGCCCGCCGCCACTCGAGCCTTCGATCGTCAACCGCTGGAAATGCAGGCGCCGCAGCGACGGCGGCGGCAGCGATCCGTCGGACGATTCGGGCAGGGGCTCCTCCCAGTAGGTCGGCCGCACGAAGTTCCGGCGATTGAGCGACAGCGCGTACTCCCACTCGCGCCGCACGAACGGCGAGTGCATGGAGTTCGACGACCAGACGAGCTGAAAGACGTCGGCCTGCTTGACGAGCTCCGCCAGCCGCTCGCTCCACTCCTCCCTCGCGCGCAGCTCACGCCAGTCGCGCAGATAGCGATCGCCAAGCGCGTCCGCATAGCGTTCGTACTGCTCGACGATCGGCAGGTCGCTGTGCGAGTACGACGCGAAGATCCTCCGGTACGGCCGCGCGTGCGCCATTTCAGCGTCGGCTGGATCGGCGTGTACCCCCGACACGCTGTCCACGCTGAACGCGATGGCGACGTCGGCCAGCAGGATGCCGCCCAGGAACACGCTCACCCGGCCGCGCGCCGTGAACCCGTCGAGAGCCGGAGTCGCGCGCAGACGGAACTCCTCGCGATGCACGCGCTCGGTCCACCGGAACGTCCGGCGCGCCGGGTTGAACTCGACGCCCTCGGCCTCGGGCACGAAGGTCAGCTCTCCCCCGCACGGCACCGCATGCTCGCTGCCCTGCGCGACCGGCTGGAACGCGCGCGCGGCATCTCCCAGGACCGCCGCGGCCTGCCGCTTCACTTCCTCGATGGGATCCGGCTCCCGCTCCTCGCCGGGCCGCCGTTCGGCGAGATGGGCGAACGCCAGCATCGGGTACCAGCGATCAGGCACCACCGTCCTCGGCCGGTACACCGTGAACTGGACGTTCTCGTCGAGAGAGATCGGCGTCGCCTCCTGCGCCGACGTCGGCTCCGCTGGCGGCACAGGCGCGACCGGCTCGGGCGTGGCAAGAACCTCGACAGGCAGAGTTTCGAGCGTGTCGGCCGTGCCCTCTTCGGGCGTTTCAAGAACCTCCGCGGGCGGCGACGGGACCGGCAGCGGCGCGTCAACGGTCGCCTCGCCGCGGCGGGCGGCGCTCGTGCGATCGATCGCCTGCAGCAGATCGTCCAGCAGCCGCTCGCCGAGCGTCTCGACGCTCTCGAACCCGGTCAGAGGGAACCCGGCTTCCTGAACACCTCGCTTGAGAGCATCCAGCTTCGGGTCACTCCCGATCGATCGGGCCGGCTCACCGGCCGCCGGGGTTGCCGGCGTCCGCGCGTAGAACAACGCGACCCCGGCAGCCTCGGGCTGGTTCAACGCGCCGTGCCGGATCTCGAGCTCCACGAGCGACGGGTCCGCGACCCCGTAGATCCATTCGTCCGCAGGCTCGATGCCGGCCCGCATGAGCGCGATGACGCTCTCGACCTGCCGAAGGTCGAGCGGCGGCCCGCCGGAGTTGCCTAGCAGCGCCACGAAGAACGGCCGGCACTGATCGATCGATCTGAATCGAGGCACGAGGTCCGCGACCTGCGTCAGCGGGTCCTCACGCGACCCGTTCAGATTGTGGTCGACGAACTCGACGTCCTCGCCCCGCCCGGCGCAGGCCTCGCGCAGACGAGGCAGCACCCGGTCGTGCAGGTACGCCCGCTCCTCGCGCAGATCGCCGAAGTCCGAACACAGATAGACGCGGATTCGCTTCGTCGACGCCATGGATGCGACTCTTCGTGCCTCCGTGCCTTCGTGGCTCAGTGGTGTCCCAGCACCGGATGCGGCCGGTACCGTTCCTCGAGTACCCGGCACTCTTCATCGTCCAGGCTGATCTCGAGCGCGTCGACGAGTTCGTCGAGCTGCTCGAGGCGCGACGCACCGATGATCGGAGCCGTCACACCGGGCTGCCGCAGGACCCACGCCAGCGCGACCTGGATCGGCTTGACGCCGCGCCGCGCCGCGACCTCGACGACCCGCTCGACGAGATCGAAGTCGTTGTCGGCGTAGTAGAGCTGATGCGCGTAGTCGTCGCCCTTCGCGCGCGGTGTCTCACCGCGATCCTCGCGGCGACGATTGCCAGCCAGGAATCCCCGCGCGAGCGGGCTCCACGGAATGATCCCGATGCCCTCGGCGCGGCAGAGCGGCAGCATCTCGCGCTCTTCCTCACGATAAATCAGATTGAAGTGGTTCTGCATCGACACGAATCGCGCGAAGCCGCGCCGCTCCTGGACGGCGAGCGCGCGCGCAAACTGCCACGCGTACATGCTCGACGCGCCGATATAGCGGGCTTTGCCCGCGCGGACGATGTCGTTCAGCGCCTCGAGCGTCTCCTCGATCGGCGTCTCCGGATCCCAGCGGTGGATCTGGTAGAGGTCCACGTGGTCGACGCCGAGCCGCCTGAGCGACGCGTCGATCGCGTCGAACAAGTGCGCGCGTGACAGTCCGCGGTCGTTCGGCCCGTCGCCCATTGGATAGAACGCCTTCGTCGCGATGACGACCGCTTCGCGCGTCGAGAAATCGCGAAGCGCCCGCCCGAGAATCTCCTCGCTGACGCCGCGGGAGTACATGTCTGCCGTGTCGAAAAACGTGATGCCGCGCTCGATCGCGCGCCGGATGAACGGGCGGCTCTTTTCTTCGGGCAGCACCCACGGGCGCCACGCGGGCGAGCCGTAGGTCATCGTACCGAGACAGAGACGCGACACCTTCAGACCGGTCTTGCCGAGATTGACGTAATCCATATATCGGGCCGAACCTCCGCTCTCACCGTTTCCACGCGTCGAAAACCGCGATCTCGATCTGCTCCGCTTGCGCAGCCGGACCAGGAGCGAGGGCGCCGGCGAGCGCGACCGCAAGTCCAGCCATGAGGCTCATGATGCCGGTTGTGCGCGCGAGTCGGATGCGGGTCATGAGCGGAAAACCGGGCCCTCGAGTTCCTGCGATTATAATGCGCGCGATGCCTTCGGAGCGCGACCTCATGGAAGTCGCCCGGCGGCTGACACCTGGCGCTCGCGTGACGGTCATGACCGGCGCAGGCGTGTCGGCCGCGAGCGGCGTGCCGACCTTCCGCGGCGCTGGCGGTCTGTGGCGCACGTTTCGCGCCGAAGATCTGGCCACACCGCTCGCCTTCGCCCGCGACCCGCGCCTCGTCTGGGAGTGGTACGACTGGCGGCGTCAGGTCATCGCGGGCTGCCAGCCCAACGCCGCGCACGAGGTGCTCGCGCGCTGGACCCAACGGCCCGGCGTCATCCTGATCACGCAGAACGTCGACGGCCTGCACGAGCGCGCGGGCAGCCGCGAGGTCATCCGCTTCCACGGATCCATCTGGGAACTCCGGTGCCGCGACGACTGCGCCGGATCGCCCGCCCGCTGGCAGGATGACACGGTGCCCTTCCAGACACTGCCGCCACCCTGCCCCTACTGCGGCGGGATCCTCCGTCCCAACGTGGTGTGGTTCGGCGAGGGGATCGACCCAGGAGTCCTGGACCGCTGTCTGGGTGCGACCGCCTGCGACGTCTTCCTCACCGTCGGCACGTCCGCCATCGTCCACCCGGCGGCGTCGTTGGTGCACGAGGCGAAACGGCAGGGCGCGTTCACGGTGGAGGTCAACCTCGAGGCCACACCCTCGTCCGGGACGCTGGACCTCGCGCTCCAGGGGCCGGCCGAGGAGATCCT
>CAYHSN010000376.1:0-3959 GCA_964359235.1 uncultured Vicinamibacterales bacterium
CACGACGGCGATTCTGGGGTTGATGCCGCTGTTCGCCGCCGGCCTGGTGCGCGACAACGAGGTGTTCATCGAGGCCAAGGTTGGATCGTCGGCGGCCGGCAACGCCGCCAGCCTCGCCACCCACCACCCTGAACGCAGTGGCGCGGTCCGCTCGTTCCAGCCGACCGGCCACCGTCACACGGGCGAGATTATCCAGGAGTTGAGCTTCCACGGCACGCCGCGCGTCCATTTCAGCGCCACCGCGATCGAGCTCGTCAGGGGCGTGCACGTGACGGCGCACCTGTTCCTCCGCGAAGACCTGGACGAGAAAGGCCTCTGGAACGTGTACCGTCGCGCCTACGGCGCCGAGCCCTTCATCCGGATCGTCAAGGAGGCGAAAGGCGTCTATCGGTACCCTGAACCGAAGATCCTGATTGGCTCGAACTACTGCGACGTGAGCTTCGAGAAGGACGCCCGCAGCGGGCGCGTCGTCGTGATGGCCGCCCTCGACAATCTGATGAAGGGCGCGGCCGGCAACGGCGTACAGGCGATGAACCTGATGGCCGGGTGGGACGAGCGCCTTGGGCTGGAGTTCCCGGGGCTGCATCCGGTTTGAGCGGCGCCGACATGCTGGTCATCAAGGTCGGGGGCAGCCGGGGGATCGACTACGATGCCGTGTGCGCGGATCTGGCCGATCTGTATCGCCGAGGCGAGCGCTTCGTCCTGGTCCACGGCGGATCGCATGAGACCAACCTCGTCTCGGAGAAGCTCGGCAAGCCGCCGAGGTTCGTCACGTCGGTCTCAGGCTACGAGAGCCGCTTCACCGATCGCGAGACGCTCGAGATCTTCGAAATGGTGTACTGCGGCAAGGTCAACAAGGCCATCGTCGAAACGCTTCAAGCCGCAGGTGTTCAGGCCATTGGCCTGTCCGGGATCGACGGCCGGTTGATGGAGGGGGTCCGGAAAGAGTCGGTCACCTTCGTTGAAGACGGGAAGAAGAAAGTGCTGCACGGCGACTACACCGGCAAGGTCGACACGGTGAATGCCGGGCTGATTCGTCTGCTGCTCGACGCCGGGTACGCACTGGCCATCTGCCCGCCGGCGATCAGCCGCGACCACATCGCCATCAATGTCGACGGCGATCGGGCGGCCGCCCGGATCGCCGCGGCGCGAGGGGCCCCGCGCCGGCGGATTATGTGCAACGTCCCCGGCCTGCTGCGAGATGTCGAAGACGAGCGCTCGCTCGTGACTCGCATCGATCGATCGGAGATCGACGCCTGCATGGAATTCGCGCGGGGCAGGATGAAGAAGAAAATGATGGCCGCTCGCGAGGCGCTCGACGCGGGAGTGGGCCAGGTCATTCTCGGGGATGCGAGGATCGACCATCCGGTGCTGAACGCCCTGGCAGGCCACGGCACCGTCATCTCGTAGCGCAGGCCTTCAGGCCTGCCGGCGCTGGCGATGAATTACAGAGACATCGAGGACGCGCACACCTCCGGCCTGTACCAGAAGCGGCGGATCGTGCTCACGCGAGGGCGTGGCGCGCGCGTCTGGGACGCCGACGGCCGCGAGTACATCGATTGCACGGCTGGCATCGGCGTCGCGGTCCTCGGGCACGCCCATCCGGTCATCATCGACGCGCTGAGGGCGCAGGCGGACCGGCTGATCACGTGCCACGAGCTGTTCTACAACGACCAGCGGGCCGCACTGCTGGAACAGCTCAATGCCATCACGCCGGCCGCGCTGAACAAGTTCTTTCTGTGCAACTCCGGCACCGAAGCCAACGAGGGCGCGATCAAGTTCGCCCGGATGTCCACCCGGCGCCGGGAGATCGTCGCCGCCATGCGCGGCTTTCATGGCAAGACGCTCGGGTCGCTGAGCGCGACGTGGGGCAAGACGTACCGCGAGCCGTTCGAGCCGCTCGTTCCCGGCTTCCGGTTCATCCCGTACGACGATACCGAAGCCGCCCGGCATGCGATCACGGATGCCACCGCCGCGGTCATCGTCGAGATCGTGCAGGGAGAAGGGGGCGTGCGACCAGGCTCGGGAGAGTTTTTCTCCGAGCTCCGGCGCCTCTGCACCGAACGCGGGGCGCTGTTGATCGTTGACGAGGTGCAAACCGGGTTTGGCCGAACCGGAAGGATGTTCGCGTTCGAGCATCACGGCGTCGTGCCGGACATCCTGACGCTGGCCAAGAGCGTCGCCGGGGGGCTGCCCATGGGTGTCATCGCGTTCGGCGACACGGTCGGACCGATGATCAAGCAGTCGCACACGACGACCTTCGGCGGCAACCCCCTGGTGTGCGCCGTGGCGCGCGCGGTACTGGAGTATCTGGTGACGGCGCAGATCCCCCGGAGGGCGGCGGAGCTCGGCGAGCATTTCCGCGCCGTGCTCTGCAGGATTTCGAGCCCCCGGATCCGCGAGATCCGTGGACTCGGCCTGATGATCGGCATCGAGCTGAAGGAAAAGGCCGGGCCGTACGCGCAACGCCTGATGGAGGAGGGGGTCCTGGTCTTGCTGGCGGGAAACACCGTCTTGCGCCTGCTACCGCCGCTTACCATCGAGAAGGCCGAGCTCGATCTGGTGGCCGACCGGATCGCCGCGGTCCTGAACGCCTGACGTCATGGACAACTGCGACACCTACGCCCTGAACGTCCTCGAGGGGTTGTGCGCGATCTCCTCGCCGTCGTACGGAGAACGGGAGGCGGTGGAGTTCATGGTGGGCAAAGCTGCCGAGGCGGGCATGCGCGCGGCGCGCATAGACGAGGTGGGGAATTTCGTGGCGGAACGGGGCGAGGGAGATCGGACGCTCCTGTTCCTCGGTCACATCGATACGGTGAAAGGATTCATCCCGACGCGGATCGAGGACGGCAAGCTGTACGGCCGGGGCGCGGTGGACGCCAAGGGTCCGCTGGCCGCCGCGTTTGTCGCGGCCTCGCAGGTTCGGGATCTCCAGAACCTGCGCGTCGTCGTCGTCGGGGCGGTGGAAGAAGAAGCGCCGACCTCGACAGGTGCCAGGCACATCCTGAAGACGTACCGTCCGGATTTCGTCATCATCGGGGAGCCAAGCGGCGCGGCGGGCATCACCGTGGGATACAAGGGGCGCGTGAACCTGAGGTACGTCGCGAGCAGGCCGCACGAGCACACCGCCGCCGCCGGCCGGAGCGTGGCGGCCCACGCCGTGGACGTCTGGAACGAGATCGAGGCGTACTGCCGGCAGTTCAACCAGGACAAGGGCGTATTCGACACCCTCGATCCGCATCTGGCCGAGCTGAATACCGCCACGGACGGGATGGCCGACACGGTGGATCTCCGCGCCAGCGTCCGCCTGCCGCTCGATTTCGTCGTCACCGCGTTCGAGCAGGCGCTGAGAGGCATGGTCGCCGATTCGACGACGCTCACGCTCGACGGGCTGGTGGAGGCCTTCAAGGCCACCAAGCGCAGCGCGCTGGTTCGCGCGCTGTTACAGGCGATTCGCGCCGAGGGGCTGGAGCCGACGTTCAAGGTCAAGACCGGCACCTCCGACATGAACCTCGTCGGCCCGGTGTGGAACTGCCCGATCGTGGCCTACGGTCCCGGCGATTCGAAGCTGGATCACACGCCGCACGAGCACGTGCGCGTGGATGAATACCTCGCGGCGGTTCGTGTGCTGGTGAAGGCGATCGAGCGGATTTCGTCCAGCCTGTCCTGAGCCTGCACGTGCCGCATCGCGCGCGCGGCGGCGTCGGCCATGATCGTCGTGAACTGCCGGGTGCGGGCATCGTGCCCGGTGGTGGGGATCGTCACGAAGCCTCCATGTGGCTACATGGTGATCGGTTTCGCCGATTTGCGAAGAGCCTGCGGTAGATTGAGGGGCTTCGCCGCGCTTGGAACCACATCGTCCCTTGGTTGCAGCGAATTGAGGGGCTCCGGCGAAGCACGTGAGCCCTTGCGGGTCATCCCCGAAACCCGTACAGTAAGCCTATGAGCTGCCTTCGAGC